>JAUIJQ010000208.1 GCA_030431165.1 Rhodothermia bacterium
TCGCAGCACTGGTCCAGGTCGGCCTGTGGGGAAATGCGCTCGTCGTATTCTGGTCGGATTGGTATATCAAACGACAGGGTGATGAGGGCCAGGCACAGGTAACGGCGATTCGCGCCGTCGGCGTGGTGGCCCGTATCGTCGTGTGGTCGATCCTGTTTGTCCTTGCGCTCGACAACTTCGGCGTCGACATCACGGCGCTTGTGGCTGGACTCGGCATTGGGGGTATCGCTATTGCGCTTGCCGTCCAGAACGTACTGCAGGACCTGCTTGCGTACATCTCGATCGTAGTCGACAAGCCCTTTGTGTACGGCGACTTCGTCGTGCTCGGCGAATATGCTGGATCCGTCGAACATATCGGGATCAAGACAACCCGTTTGCGCAGCTTGTCGGGCGAGCAACTTGTGATGTCTAATTCTGATCTGCTCAACAGCCGGCTGCGCAACTTCAAGCGGATGTACGAACGCAGGGTGGCATTCTCAACTGGCGTGACCTACGACACGTCTCGCGAACAACTTGAGCAGATCCCGTCCATGATTCGATCCGCAATTGAACAACACGACGATCTACGCTTCGACCGGTCACACCTCAAGGCGTTTGACGACTATGCCGTAACGTTCGAGAGCGTCTACTTCGTCACCGTGCCCGATTATGCGCTGTTCATGGATCGGCAGCAGGCGATCAACCTCACAATCCATACTGCGTTTGAGCGTGCCGGAATTGAGTTTGCCTTCCCAACGCAGACAATCCACCTGGTGTCGGATTCAGCGGCACCTGCACGGACCGAAGCGCAGGCCGATGTATAAGTAGCTAGAGCGGCCGGATTACGAGGTTGCGCCAGCGCACGCGGATCCCGCCACCGTCATGGATCTGCAATGCGATTGAACCGGTAGCTTCTCCGATCTTCTCATCGTCGAGCGAAATCATCTCGGCACCGTTAAGCCACGTAGTGACTTTGCTCCCGACGGCGCGAATTCGCATCGTGTTCCACTCACCCATCTTCAGGGCTGATTCGGCCTCCTCTGATGGCTGAATCAGCCACCCCCGACCGTACGACTCATAGATGCCGCCTGTGTGGAGGCCGGGCGGGGCAACCTCGGCTTGCCAACCGCTGACACGCGTGCCTTCGACCGACGACCGAAAGAACACGCCGCTGTTGCCATCGCTTTCCTGGAGAAACTCAAGCGATAGATCGAAGTCGGCGAACGTCTGTTCGGTTACGAGGTATCCGTATTGTTCATCCGGTCCGCTCTCGCATACCAATTCGCCGCCATCGACATACCAACGCTCAGTTCCGTGGATCGTCCAGCCATCCAGGTTTTCACCGTTGAATAAGGAGATGCCGGCTCGCTGCGTGACGGCCGAATCAGAGGAACGCGGATTTGTGCACCCCACGAGTCCAATGACGGCGACGAAGCCGGCACTGGCAATGGCAGTGGCAACGGTGCCGCGCATTGTCTCAGCGAGGTATTTGTGGGTACAGGTTGTTCGTACCATTACGAAGAAGCCGGCAGAGGCCTGATCTTGATGTTCCTGAACTTGACCATGTGCCCGTGATCCTGAAGGCCGACCGGACCACGCTGTGTACGACCGTAGGCCGGGTAATCGGAGAACTTGCTGTTTGCAACGCGGGTCTCCCAGTCCTCTGACCACAACTCGTATTCCACGGTTTTTTGGCCATTGAGCCAGTGCTCGACGTGCGCACCGTCCACCACGATGCGAGCCGTATTCCATTCGCCGATCGGGTTTGTTGGTCGAACCTCGGCTGAATGCAAGTCGTAGTTATCGCCTGTAAGGTGCGTGGTCATGTTCATCCCACCCATCGCGATATATGTCTCGTCGTCGAGCAACTGAAACTCGGGTGCGTTATGCCAGATCGGCGTATCGTCCTGCTCAACGACGCGATAGAAGATGCCGCTGTTCGAAGTGTCGGTCAGCAGAAAGTCTACCGATAGTTCGAAGTTTTGAAAGGACGCTTCGGTGATGATGTCTCCACCAAAGCCTGCTTCTTCGGTGCCTGTGTGTTCAACAAGCAACACACCGTCTTCGACGCGCCAGCCAAGCGTGGGAAACGAGTCGCGGTTGTAGCCGCGCCATCCGGCAGTCGACGTGCCATCGAAGAGCAGTGTCCAGCCCGCCGCTCTTTCAGCTTCGGTCAACGTGTTTGGGGCGGCTGGTTCGGTCTCCGCCATTGAGGAATTGTCCGACGAGCCCTGACAACCGAGCGCAAAGAGTGTCAGGACGAGCAGGCCGTGGGTAATTCTGGATAGCTGCATGGAGCAAATAGTTTTCGTTGTCAAGAGTCGAGTCGAAGGTTGTCGGGGTCCCATCGAACGACCCGGTCCTCGAAGTAAGAGTTGTTGCAGGCGAGCGCTGGGGCAGCAGCCCGAAGGCCGAATACGGCATCCTCAACGACGGGCTTTCCTTCACGAATGCCGGTCAGCCAGTTAAGGTGATGGTCGTAGTGAGCGCCCCAGTATCCGTCTTCAACCAGGAAGACCGATTCGGCAGGCGGCAGCATCTCTTTGCGCTGTCCATGCAGCATTTGCAGTTCCTCACCCTTCGCCTGGGCAAACACGTCGTCGGGAGCGGTGAGCTTGTTGCGGCGCAGAACAACACGTGTCCACTCGACATCCATTGCGCCCTCGCTGCCGACCAGTCTGAGGTAGGTGCTTCCCGAGGTGCCATCCACAAAGTTCACGCGCAGTGACAGGTTGAACGGGGGGTGAGCAGGGGATTCCGGATAGTCGAACATTCCGAGCAGGATGTCAGGCACTTCACGGCCGTCTTTCCAGTAGCGCAGACCTCCGGTCGCAGAGATTCTGTTTGGCCCGTTGGAGCCCACGATGAAATGGAGGCTCGAGAACAGGTGAACAAAGAGGTCGCCTGAGACGCCGGTACCGTAGTCCCTGTAGTTCCTCCATCGGAAGAGCCGGAGTGGGTCAAACGGTCGTTTGGGAGCACTGCCAAGGAATGCGTCCCAGTCACATGTCGCCTCGCTTGCGTCCTCCGGAATGGCGTACTGCCATGCACCAATCGGCGAGTTCCTGGCCCAGAAACCCTCGGCATAATTCAGCTCACCAATCGCCCCGTCGAGGTACAGCTCTCGTGCCTTCTCGTTGCCGAGCGAGCTGAGGCCCTGGCTGCCAACCTGAAACGTCATGCCGGTGTCGCGTTGCGCCTGAATGAGCTCAGCGCCTTCCGCAATGTTGTGCACCATCGGTTTTTCGCAGTACACCGCCTTGCCGGCTTGCATCGCGTCAACAGATATCTGCTTGTGCCAGTGATCCGGCGTTCCGACGATAACCGCGTCAACGTCTGAGCGTTGCAGCAGGTCGCGATAGTCCCGGGTGGTGTATACATGATCTCCCCAGCGCTCGCGGGCCGCAGCAAGGCGACCGTCGTAAACATCACAGGCCGCAACGATCTCAACACCTGGAATGCGCAGCGCAGTGTTCACGTTTGCCGATCCCATTCCGCCGGCTCCGATAACGGCGATCTGCACATTGTTGTTGATGTCGCGCACACGACGCGAGATACGCACGGTGTTGGACGGGTCGCTCGACGCCAGGACGGTTTGGGCGCCGGCGAGTCCGACCGTGCCGCGCGTCAATGTGTTCAGGAATGAGCGGCGCGACGGCTTGCGTCGCTCGCTGGCTTCAGATTCTACCATCTTCTGATCGGGCCCAATTCGTTTGTCCATTGATCTCATTTGGTGTGCCGCAAGTCGTTCACGAACGATCTCGATCTCTTGGGGAATGTTCTTGATCATCAACGCGATGATCAGCGTACGAATCAGCGTCTGTGAGTAGTCCAGGGCGCGCGTGATCGTGCTCGTCACGCTCCTTTCTGGTAATGCGTTCTGTTGCCTGATGAGGTTTGTACTCGGCAGCCACAATCCGCTCGAGGTTGTCAACCCGTCGCTCGGTGCTGCGTTGCGTTGATTCGCTCACGCCCCGGAATACAAAGCGCATCGTTGTGTAGAGGACAGCGGCCAGCGTAAGCACAATGACCGGGGCCCACAAAAAGCCGTTTCTCAGCAGCGCCAGGACGCTTAGCAGCCCGATCAGGAAGCCGGGGAGGTTGAGCAGGTACCCGAGTTGGTCGAGTCGCGACGTAGTCTCAATAACACAATCGTCACCTTCCTGCAGCACAGACAGACTCATGCGCTTCAGATTCGAGCCGTCGGTGCGCCAGTGCATCGACGTGCCGAATGTATCAATGTGCCCGGGATCGTTTCTGGAGTGCTGCCTTATAGCCGACGCGATCCCGGCCATGCTTGTACCGTTGAGGACGCCCTTCACGCGCCGCTTGATCGTGAACTCGTGCGTCCCGCCAAGCAGTTTGTTCGCACGGGTCGTGAACGAGTCAGCCCCGAGGTCCCTGGCGGCAAGCTCTACAAAGTGTGGGTCAACTCCCACCTCTGCGGCAATTCGCTTGATCTCCTCGAGCGACAGGCCGCTCGGGTCCGGTTCGGTCGACCGACGCTGCTTTTCGGTAGCACGACGCATCAGCTCGCGCATTTCCCGTTCGTTGTACGTTCGTCCGTCGGACTCGCTCATTGGTCGGATTTTCACGTCTTGCGGGAAGATAGCGCGCCGTTCACGCAATATCCGCCCCGAAGCGCTTAAAACGGTATTCGGGAGGAGCCGATACCGCAAGGGAATGCAACCCGGCAGGTCCAATGACGCCCATTTTTCGCTTTGGTACGCTTCTGATCATTGCATCGCTCTCGCTGTGGGGAGCGGCGTGTGATTCTTCCCCACTCAGCGACGCTGAGATGGCAACCGTTGCGTTCGGCATCGAGGCCAACGTCGGCGGGCTCACAGGTGGGAAAGTGGCAGGGAAGTCGAAATCCGCACCACCCATTTCATTGACGGGTACAAACGGCACGTTGACCATCAGCGACGTTCGATTCCTGCTCGACGAATTTGAACTGGATGTTGCTGACGATGATGTCGCTGAGGACGTTCATGTCGGCCCGTTGTTCGTCAACGTGCCCCTGGATGCTGGGTTTGCCGAACTGCTGGAAGCTGATGTTCCGCTTGGCAGCTACGCCAGTATTGGTATTGAGATCGAAGCCCTGGATTTCGATTCTTCGAGCGACGATCACGCGGCCGATTCTGTGCTGGCGGCATTGGTGCGATCAGAGTTTCCGGACTGGCCCGACGCAGCGTCGATTGTAATCGTCGGCGCATTTGCACCGGCAGATGGAGGCGACATACGGCCGTTTACCATCTACATTGCGGCGGATGTCGAAGTTGAGCTGGACTTTGAGCCGGCGCTCGAAATCGCGGAGTCGCACGTCGAAAAGCTCGTGACGCTTGTGATGGATCCGCTTGCGTGGATTCCTGTACTCCCGGATGTCGTGCCCGACCTCTCGCCGTACGACTACTCGACGAGCGGAGACGTCTATCCGTTTGTACTTGACATCGACAACGGCTTCTCCGTCCGCCACGCTGATCGGAGCAACTAGTCGATCAGCTCGATGGCGTGATCAAGCATACGATCGCCATCGAAGATGTACCTGGCACTGAAGCGTGTTCTGGATAGCACGTGCGGAACCCACAGTCGGTCGTCTTCCCACATCTCCTCGTACGGGAGTTCGCTAATCGGAAACCAGAGTGGGATGGCTTCATCCGTTTCAGTTGGGGTACCCGTAAACGTCGAGGCCCTGAAGACATGCGCGTGCAATGAATACCCATCAACAAATTGGAAACGGTTTTCGCCGATCCATTCCAGTTTGTGCGGGGTAATCAGCAGCTCTTCCCGAATCTCTCTGACGGCGCACTCTTCGATTGATTCGCCCTCTTCGATGCGGCCACCCGGTGCGTTGATTTTTCCGGCACCAAGCCCGCGCTTCTTCCGGATGAGCAGTACCCGATCTGATTCTACGACGTAGACGAGTGTCGCCGGATCAATCGCCTGCCAGGTTGGCCAGTCGATTTCGCTGAGGGACGTTATGCCGGTGTTTGCCTTGATGTCGACGGTATCCTGAGCGTCCGTTGGGTTCCGACGCGAGTTCCTTCTGGCGCCTTCTGGGCGATCTTTCTGGATGCCTAGTGGTCGCCCGAGCCGGGAATAATCATTATGTGGGCGGATGCCGTGCCGGGTCGCATGATCCACGGGCCACCGGGGTGCGCGGGTCGCGTCGGCATGCCCGTTCCTTCAGATGTCGCATAGGGGATGTACACGGCGAACAGTGAAACGGCGGCCGTCGCCACGTCGAAACCTTCGCGCTTTCCGGCCATGTTGTAGAAGACAGCAGGCTCGTCGGGCATGGA
>JAUIJQ010000209.1 GCA_030431165.1 Rhodothermia bacterium
TAGTGCACTTGCCGTCACGAGCCACGGCGTAGATCACAGGAAACTCGATCTGCTCATCGCTGGCATCGAGATCGATGAACAGGTCGTAGATCTCATTGAGCACTTCGGCCGGACGTGCGTCGTGTCTGTCGATCTTGTTGATTACGACAATTGCGGGGAGACTCAGGGCCAGCGCCTTCGATAGTACAAATCTTGTTTGCGGAAGCGGACCCTCGGCAGCATCCACAAGGAGCATGACGCCGTCTACCATCCGGAGCGTGCGTTCAACCTCGCCGCCAAAATCTGCGTGGCCCGGCGTGTCGACAATATTAATCTTGACGTCTCCAAACCGCACGGCAGTATTCTTCGCCATGATGGTGATGCCCTTCTCGCGCTCAAGGTCCATCGAATCCATGACGCGCTCCTGGACCGACTGGTTTTCGCGAAACGTCCCGCTCTGCCAGAGCATCGAGTCAACCAGCGTCGTCTTCCCGTGATCAACGTGAGCGACGATGGCAATATTTCGGATGTGTGACTGCGACATACAGTTATTGATTACACGTGCGCGATGCGCGGAATGGAGATGAGGGGTGCCGTGTCAGCTTCGGCCCGTCGCGGCGAGTCCGCAGGCGCCGGCCACTGCAAGGATGCCGGATGCAAGTAATGGGCTGGCGCCGCTAAGCGCCTGAATGAGTGCGTCCGTCCCGGCCGTTGCCGGCGTGATTTCTCGAACAAACAGGTAGTTCTCGCGGACGTGCATTACCACGCCGACGGCAGCCAGCCCGAGTAGCCCGAACATCAGGAAGCGGAACGCGGTGACGGCGTTTCCGGCGTCGAAGCCAAGCTTCAACACGGCACCTGCAGCGCCTCCCGAAACTGCCGCAACAACAAGCGGAAGCCACTGAATCCACGACGCGGTATGCGCGACGAGGACTAGCTCAACGACGGTGCCGCCACAAATCAGCAGCACCAGCCATACGAGGAACCGCCGCAGCCGAAGCTCGGCCGGTTGGCTCATTCCTGCACCAGGAATGCGCCGGCGCCATCGAGCGGGGCCGGCTCAACCATGGGTGCGAGGGCTTCGAGAAACGCGTCGCGGGAAGCAAACGGCCGAGAGGCAATCAGTTCGTCCGCAACCGAGGCATCGACACCCGGGAGCTGCATCAGCGTGGGCGCATCACAGTTGTTCGGGTCGACGGGCACAAAGACGTACTTCTCGTATTCAGCAACGACATCCTCTGAGACATACTTGCCGATCTCGCGGCGGAACTGCTGGATACTGGCGTACGGACGGTACTCCTCGAATTCGTGAACCATTCGGTCAGTCATTCCGGGGATCGCTTTGAAATCGTCGCCGCTCGCGAGGTTGAGGTTGAGCTTTGCCGGCATCATGGCCGCGCCATCTTCGACGGCCGGGGCGTCCTGCTCGGCCATGGCCGGGGTGGTCGCGTCATTGGCCGTCTCTGCAGCCTGGTCGGTGCATCCGAAGGCAAAAAGGGCGATCAGGAGCACAGAGGAAAAGAATCGCATCGGGGAACCGGGGTTGTTGCTATATGTGGCCCCTAACTCTCCTCGACGCAATTGGTTACGCCTGCACCGAGAATTCTAGAGGCAGATGCGACAGATAACCGCCCGCCCCTCTACCTGACAAACGACGAAGCGCGTCTGTGCAACCGGGCCACCGTGGGTGACGGCTGCCGCGTAATACACCCCGGGCGCAAGTTTCGACACGTCGAAAACCAGCTCATGATGTCCCGCTGAGCGAAAGCCTCCCTGAACGCTTTCAACACGCCGGCCCAACAGATCAAACACCTGGAGCTCCACGTCTCCCGCGGTCGCGATGGTAAATGCGGCCGTCCCGGTCGTCGTCGCAGGATTAGGATACACACGCACCAAAGAGACAGTGGGATCGTGGCGTCCCTCCCGACCCGTATCAAGGGCCACGGATGAGAACACCCTGTAACCCCAGGGTGCCACAGCAACCGTCGATCCAGCGCCAAGCGTCGCCACATCGGATGAAAACACTTCCGTGTACGATCCGGCAAATTCATCACCCGAGAGCGTAACGGTCTTCGCAACATCCGACAGGTTGCTGATCACCACTATTCGATGGTCGTCTTTCTCCCGCCGGAACGCGAATACATCGGTCGGGGCGTCTGTCGTGATGCGGCGGACTGGTCCGCCGTGATCGCCGTTCCACAACGCCTGGTTGACACGCTTCAACCGTAGCAAGCGCTGATACAGTGTGGCGTTCGGATGATCCTGCCAGGGGATCAGCCCCTTGTCGAAAAAGGGCAGACGAATGTCGAGCCCGGCTTCCTGACCGCCATAGATAAGCGGCATGCCTCCAAGCGTGCCGGTGAGAACGGCGAATACCTCTGCGGCGTCGCCGAATAGCTCGGCGGTGGTTCCGTGCCACGAGTTCTCGTCATGGTTTGACGTGAAGTACAGGCGGTACGCACCGTCGCCGTAATTGATGTTCTCGACGGTAACAAAACCAGCGAGGTTTGCGGCATTCTGGTTTCCATCGGCGATGCCCTTCAGTACGCCGGACTCAAATCCGTACAGGCTCCACGCATACGACATGTCGAATCCCAGGTCGTGCCACTTCGTGCCGTCTGACTCAGCCAAAAGCAGCAGATCGGGATACGCATTCTTGAGTGCCGACGTAGCCTCCGTCCAGAAATCATCGGGCACGAAGCTGACAGCGTCAAAACGGAATCCGTCCACATTCGCCTCGTCTACCCAGTACGCCATCGACGCAATCATGTAATCACGGAGCGCCTGCTTCGTGAAGTCGAGCTCGATTACATCCGACCAGTTGGTCCCGGGTGGCGGGATGAACTGTCCGCTCGTATCGGTCACGTACCATTCGGGATGCTCCGTTGTTAGCACGTTGTCCCAGGAGGTGTGATTTGCGACCCAATCCATGATCACGTACATCCCGCGTTCGTGCGCCGCCGCAACGACCCGCTTGAAGTCGTCGAGGGATCCGAATTCCGGATTTACCGCGCGGTAGTCACGCACCGAATAGTAGCTGCCAAGTGACCCCAATCTGTTCTGCACTCCAATCGGATGCAGCGGCATGAACCAGAGAATGCCGACGCCGAGTTCCTCCAGGCGATCGAGATGAGCCTCAAAGGCTGTCAGCGTTCCCTCGGGGGTGTACTGGCGCACGTTTACCTCGTACATCCCCAGTCCCTTGCTCCACGACTCGTGCCCCTGGGCGTTAACGGCAGTACACGCCGTGACGGTCAAGATGACAGCGATCAGACAACTCTTCAGCGCGGGTGTTCTCGCCATGTACGTCACGATGGTCATGGGATACTGATGCGCGTAACGAGCCAGTACTGCGCGGCACGCACACGCTGCGCGGCCGGAATCACGATTGTCGAAACGCCGGTCAACCGATCTGCTTCGCTGACTTCGCTCTCAGACGCTTCGTAGGGGTCGGGATCAACCGCAAACGTGTACGGCATGTCGTCCAGGAGGAGTGCGGCAACATCGCGTCCGCCGGTTACGTCGAAGTTGAAGAGAACGGCCAGTGAGTCGCCGGTTTGAGCCTCCTGAATCCAGGCGGCCTGCATGTAGACGTCAGCCAGCTCGGTGGTGTAGCGCGCCTGGAAGGGGAACGGTTCAACGTAGAGCAGCGTGCCTTTGATCGTGCGGCGGGTGAGTTCGTCAGGCACATTCGACGACGTGCACCCCGCGACGGCGGCCATCGCGACAAGGCCCGCGGCCGCTACAACAAACCCAACCGTACAACGCGGGCGGGCGGATGGGAACGAAGACGGCGACAGAGTTAACACAGAGACCATGCGCAACAACAACATGACACAATATAGCGGACAGGGTTTGTCAGTTGGATCACGATTTCCGCGCCGACCTGTGAACTACTAAATTCGACGCGCTCAAGAAATGACAGCGCGCGGCCCCACCCGCCAATCGCGCCACCGACGACGGCAGCCGAACACCCCACCAGCCGCGTACATCGTACGCAAACCACGCTAGGACCATGCCCCAGGAGAAATTTGACGAGTTTGCTTCCATACTACGACAGTACACGTATCCGATATCTACGCCACCGCGGACCGAAGAGCCAAGGACCCTCGATGTGGATGATATGGAGCGGGTCGCCCGCTACAAGAAGCTTTACGGCGGATGCGTGAGCGACGCCCTGCTCCGCCACGGCGTCGTAGACACCGTTCTGACACATCAACTGAGACCACTCAAGGCGCACAGCATTCTCGCAGGGCGTGCACTGCCGGTCAAGTGGCACTCGCTTGCCCCCGAGATCCACATGTCAGACGAGGACATGCGAGCACGTCAGGAGCAGTGGGATCGTGAGGGATCACCCCAGAAGAAGCTGCACATGAGTGCCTTCCCCGGGTGTGTCTATGTCTTCGACACGGGCTTCGACACACAGGCGGCGACCTTCGGCGAGATGAGTTGCCACCTCGCCAGTATGCTCGGGTGTGTCGGTGTCATCAATGAAGGCATGACGCGGGACGTCCGCAAGATTCTCGAGATGGACGACTTCCCCTACTTCTCGCTGGGTACAACGCCGAACGCGTACGGCGGGTGGCGCGTCATGGACGTAAACGTCCCAATCTACCTGCGCGGGCACCTGCGACACTCGGTCATCGTCAATCCGGGCGACTTCGTGTTTGGCGACGACGACGGCGTGCAGGTAATTCCGAAGGACCTCGTTGATGAGGTGCTGCTTACCGCCGAGGAGATCCTTGCAACAGAAGTGTGGCAGCGCGGACTAATCGACAATCAGGAAATCGACATTCACGAGGTATACCGACGCTTCGGCGACCTCTAAGCCCCTCCAGTATGTATCGCGAATCCAGCAACGTGAAGTACGATTTTGCGGGGAAGGTTGCCGTGGTGACCGGCGCCAGTACGGGCATCGGGCGGGCTATAGCAACTGCGCTTGGCAAAGCCGGGGCGGCTGTAACCATAGATCACCTCGGTGACCACAGCCGCGCTGACGAGGCGGTCACTGAAATTGAAGCTGCGGGTGGCCGCGCGATCGCGTTTGAGGCTGATGTATCCGACCCGGCGGCCGTCAAGGCCATGTATGCCGCTACGGCAGATGCATTCGGCGGTATCGACTTCCTCATCAACAATGCCTCGGTCGAGATAAACCGCTTTGTGTGGTCCCTCGCCGACGACGAGTGGAGTCATGTGCTTGCCAACTCGCTCGACTCAGTCTTCTACTGCTCAAAGTATGTGCTGCCCTACATGATTCCCCGGGGCGGCGGCAAGATCGTCAACATCTCTTCGATCCACGACACCGTCCCGCGAAAAGGGAGCTCTGCGTACTGCGTATCCAAAGCCGGCGTCCTCATGCTGACCGAGGTGCTTGCACTCGAACTCGCTCCACACAACGTGCAGGTCAATGCTGTCTCACCGGGAGTAATCCTGACAGAGCGCACCGACCCGCAGTACAACCGGTCAGAGAAGTACCGGGAAGGAGCGAAGCGCGTCGTCAGAGCAAATCCGCTCAAGCGAGCGGGCGTTGTTGAAGAGGTTGTGGCGCCGGCACTTTACCTGTGCTCAGACATGTCTGACTACGCCGTCGGCACGACGATCTATGTTGATGGCGGATACCGCCACAACGTGTGCCCGATTGAAGATGGTGACGCACTTCCCCACCTCGACAAACTCAAGTAACACGGAATGAAACTCACGCTCGCGCTCCCGGCAACACCTTGCCCGGAGTGGCAAGGCCTGAAGAACCTTATAGACGAGCTGAAGAAGCGGGACCTCGACCTGGTGGTCGTCGAGGGGGATCCGGTCCCGCTGGAGCAAACGCGTCTTGGCCTGCCGGGCCGCGACAAAGAGCTTGATCAGTACACTGACGTTATCAAAGCCCTCGGCGACCTCGGCATCGGCATCATGTGCCCGAACTTCATGGCGGGCATCAACTGGTTGCGTACGGACGTGGCGGTGCCCATCCGGGGCGGCGCGCTTACAACGCGATTCAGACAATCGGATCTGCCGGAACGTACCATCGACCTTGGCGGCGTGGCACTCACGGAGGAGATGCTATGGGACAACATCTATTACTACATGGATCGCGTCCTCCCGGTCGCTGAGGCAGCCGGCATCAAGCTCGCTCTGCACCCCGACGACCCACCGCTGTCGCCCGTTTACAACGTCCCGAGAATCCTCACGAGCCCGGATGCTTATCGGCGGCTGTTTGATGCGTTTCCCAGCGAGAGCAACGGGATGTGCTTCTGCCAGGCCAACTTCAAACTGATGGGCGGCGACCTGTATGCA
>JAUIJQ010000210.1 GCA_030431165.1 Rhodothermia bacterium
GCAGTGGCCGTCGGCGCATCGTTGTCGGCCGAGACGTTGATCGTCACCGTCGCTGCCGGTGAGGTGAACTCACCGTCATTTACCGTGAAGGTGAAACTGTCGGCGCCCGAGAAGTTGGCGTCCGGGGTGTAGGTCAGGTTCGGTGCCGTGCCCGAGAGCGCACCACTCGAGGGACCACCCGTGACGCTGAAGGTCAGTGCGTCATTCTCCGGGTCGCTACCCGCCAGGGTCACGCCTACCGGTGTGTCCTCTACTGTGTTGACCGTCTGCGCGGTGGCTGTGGGCGCATCGTTATCGGCCGAGACGTTGATGGTCACCGTCGCCGACAACGACGACAACTCACCATCGGTCACCGCAAAAGTGAAGCTGTCCACGCCCGAGAAGTTGGCGTTGGGCGTATAGGTCAGGTTAGGTGCAGTACCCGAAAGGGTACCGCTGGATGGACCGCTGGCGACACCAAACACCAGCACAGCGTTCTCCGGGTCGCTGCCGGTGAGCGTCATGGCGACCGGTGTGTCTTCCGCGGTGTTCAGCGTCTGTGCGTTTGCCGTCGGCGGATCATTGACCGCAGAGACGTTGATCGTCACCGTCGCTGCTGGTGAGGTGAACTCCTCGTCATTTACCGTGAAGGTGAAGCTGTCGGCGCCGGAGAAGTTGGCGTTCGGCGTGTAGGTCAGGTTCGGCGCGGTACCACTCAACGATCCGCTCGAGGGACCACCCGTGACGCTGAATGTCAGCGCGTCGTTCTCCGGATCGGTGCCCGCCAGGGTCACGCCCACCGGCGTGTCTTCCGCAGTGTTCACCGACTGCGCGGTGGCCGTCGGCGCCTGATTGGCCGCAGCGAGTTCGTGCACAAATACGTCTTCATTGAAGTTAAAATCACCCGTAACAAGGTTGTTGGCGAACGAAGAAAACGCCACATAGCGGCCGTCGGCACTGATCGAGGGGTTGGCGCTCTGGCCGGCGCTGCCCTGGGCGCCGCTCGAGTCTACGCTCACCCGCGTCGTCGTCCCCGTCTGCGTATCCCGAAGGAAGATGTCTGGTACACCATTGGTGTCGCCCGCCACCAGGTTGCTGGCAAATGACGCAAACGCCACGTAACGGCCATCGGCACTGATCGAAACGAGTTGACTCGTGTTGTTGCTTTGCCCGCCGCTCGAGTCCACGCTCACCCGTGTCGTCGTACCCGTCTGCGTATCCCGCACAAAGATGTCATCAGTACCATTAGTGTCACCTGTCACCAAGTTGCTGGCGAACGAGAAAAATGCCACGTAGCGGCCGTCCGCGCTGATCGAGGGGCGGCTACTGTTGTTGTTTCCTTGGGCACCGCTCGAATCCACGCTCACCCGCGTCGTCGTCCCCGTCAGCATGTCCCGAACGAAAACGTCGACTCGAGCATTGGTATCGCCCGCGACTAGGTTGCTTGCATTCGAATAAAACGCCACGTAGCGGCCGTCGGCACTGATCGAGGGGATGAGACTCTGCCCATTACCCTGGACGCCGCTTGAGTCCACGCTCACCCGCGTCGTCGTCCCCGTCTGCGTATCCCGAACGAAAATGTCCGCTTGACCATTCGTGTCGCCCGCCACCAAGTTGCTGGCAAACGACAAAAACGCCACGTAGCGGCCGTCCGCGCTGATCGAGACCTGAGCGCTTTGGTTGTTGGCCTGAGCGCCGCTCGAATCCACGCTCACCCGCGTCGTCGTCCCAGCCTGCGTATCCCGCACGAAGATGTCCCATTGACCATTGGTGTCGCCCGCCACCAGGTTGCTAGCAGCCGACGCAAACGCCACATAGCGGCCGTCGGCACTGATCGAGGGGATGAAACTTTGAGCGTTAGCCTGAGCACCGCTCGAGTCTACGCTCACCCGCGTCGTCGTCCCCGTCTGCGTGTCCCGAACGAAAATGTCCCCTTGACCATTCGTGTCGCCCGCCACCAGGTTGCTGGCAAACGACAAAAACGCCACGTAGCGGCCGTCGGCGCTGATCGAGGGACTGTTACTTTGTTGGTTACCCACGGCACCGTTCGAGTCTACGCTCACCGCCGTGGTGTCCCCCGGCGCACCCCAACTCAGCGGCGTCAAACCCAATGCGATGGTGGCCCACGAAAACGTCGCAACCCGGAAGCACTTCCTCAAACCATTCATCGCCACTTCTCCCTCCCTGTGGGTTCGCAGATCATTCCGTTGCACACGCTAGGGTTAACACTCACCGGAACCGATTCAAGCGCTGCGGTCAGTAGCATCGCAACGACTGTGTAAATCCGAACGCATCTGCCTCCCGAAGCATCTTTCTGCATGACGGATTTGCAGCGCCTACCGGTCACATAATTGCTGACACCACACAGCAGTAAATTCGACCAACCTAATCGGCCGCATAGAGACGTTTCCCGCTGCATCCTGGCGCGCCACTCTTCGAACAAGGTGCCTGAAACGTAGCATGGCAAGCAGGTTTACGAATCACCCAAATGGTGTAAATGCGCGCTAAAAAATGCCGCGCACTTGCTCCAAGCCAGGAGTCGTAGCGTATGGTTTAGCTCCAGACACAGGCTGCTGTTTCCTGCTAACCCAACCCCTGGGCGGCCCCTGAAGTAGTTCGGATACAGCGAGATTTCCGACCCCATCTTTTGTGGTGTGAACAGTCGTGTTCATGTTTTCCTGCCCGCCGTTTCCACCACAGGTTGCCAACGACACAGCACCAACGTGGCAGACCAGTACATGCATCGGCTACCACATACCTGACATTGACATCACTTCACCCCTCATTACGCGAACAAACCGCCGACTACGACGGCCTGCCAATCCCACACGACCATTCGCGCCTACCTTGTGCGCACCGGGGACAGAAAAGATGTACTTACATAGCATCCGGGGCGGGAAAGCGTCACCGGACAAGGGCTCGACCCTCACCAAAGGCACCCATGCCGTTCGCAGTTCACATCGCAAGGGCAGTGGTTACTGTCAGGTGGACGGCATCCGATCTGGGCACATCGCAGGCTGCTTTCCACCCATAATCCAGCACCAACTGCATGCCGCTCGCGACCGCTACACCATACTTGCCAGAAGGCCAATCAGTTCCTTTTGAGAACGCACCCCCGTCTTACGCATAGCCGCCTTGAGCTGCGTTCGAACGGTTTCGTAGGAAATGCTGCTCCGCTCCGCAATCTCACGCAGCGACAGCCCGTCCTGCAACTCGCGCATCACCCGCAATTCGGAAGCCGTGAGGTCGAAACAGTCGCGCAACATGGCAAGCGCGTCGTCCGGGTAGGCAGGCATTGGAAATCGCAAACGAACAAGTGCGCAACCGCGCGACACCAGGGTCTGGTCTACAGCGGTTGGGGTCACTTCGAAGATGTGCATGCCTGACGCACCACTAGCGCGAAGGTAGCCGCCTCTAGGGGCCGTTGGGGCAAGCCCTCCCGGCTGGCAACTTCGGAGCAATGACAGGAAACGCAATTGATCAGATTCATCAACCATTACGAGCCTGCCGCCCCGAACGCGGCTGATCGCGCCATGGGCAAGTTTCTCTGCCGGCGTATTCATAAGATCCACCCTTCCACGCGCGTCCACCAGCCATGTTGGATAGGCGCTGCTATCAAGCAGAGCGCGCAGGTAATCCTGCTGGGCGCCAAACGCACTCTTCAACTGCTCGATTTCCATCGCCCGGCGGATATGCGGAATCAGCCGCAGCAGCAGGTCTTTCTCATCCTGACCGCCAACCCCTTCTCGGGGCCCGCGCTGCAGAGACAAAGCGCCGGTACCTCCTCCATGGAAGGCCGGTACACAAGGAGCACAAACCGCATACCGGAAACCGAGGGGGCGTAAAAAGTCCTCGTAATAAGCGTGCATTCGCATATCCCGCTCGCTGGTAAAGTCGAGATCTGTAAAGGCGGCCGGTACTCGCGCGCCCATCCTCAGTGCAAACTCCGCACGCGGATCCTGAGCTGCGTAAACCGCCGCGTATGACGTCAGATCGTCAATCGGGAGCGCGATGGACGCATTGAGCAGAATGCGCGATCCCTCGGGTTCAAATTTCCATATCTGAAAAACGGCTTCCAGCGACCCCGTCGCGCGGGCGATGGTCGACAGCGGCACCGCCCACTCGGACTCACCGAGTGCGGCACGGTAGATCTCCTCCACAAGCTGGTCGTACAGGGACGCGGACAAACTCGCCACTACGAAACACCCACCCGGATTTTCGGTGGGCGTATCGCAGCCTTGCGTAACGGTTTGGCAGCCCTTCGTTCAGCAGTTCGCCGATGAAGTATCTTCGCTCGCGTACCTTGCCGTATCGGCCAGAACACTGCTCTTCCCTGCCTCATAACTCAAAGTGTCCGGCGGGCGCGTCACGCAGCGTTCGCACCCCTGCCGGCTGCTCAAGGGAAGCACGTGTTCCCGATCGCCATGGTACCGAGATACCTAAAGCGGAGAATCACCCAAATGGTGTAATTGCTGTGTGGCAGGCTCAGGGCACAGATCCCAACCAGTCCCTGCACCTCAATCCACCGCTGAGCCGGCCGGACCTGAAAAAGTTGCAAAAAGTTTTGCGAGCAGTGCCGCCTGTGAGCGCACACCCGCCTTCACCAGGAGGCGCTTCGTGTGGGTGCGCACCGTATCGATACTCAAGTGCAGGTGCTGCGCAATCTCTGCCTGTGACAGGCCGCGAGCCAGTTGCACCGCCACCCGAGCCTTTGCCCATGTGACGCCAATCAAATCCATTGACCATACGTCTCTGAGCCAGAGCCCAGCTGGCTCGGCTCTTCAGAACTGGTCCTCGCGATACGCTACGCTCCCTAACAACAGCAAACAGCGCACTATGGAATGAGGACTGGAACCATAGCAATATTGAATCGTGGAAGATATCTGGGGGCACAGCCATGACAATTGTCACCCACGAGCAAGACAAACAAACGCAATACATAAGTAAAGGTTCACAGGAAAAGTCCAATTCCGCCATAAAGAACACAAACCTCACGTAATCATGCGCGAGCTCCCATCCCTCATCAGTGGGTTATACGAAGCAAGTCTTGATGATCAGGCTGTGCCTCAGCTCCTGCAGCTATTGCAGCGCGCATTCGACTCCCAAAATGCAACCTTTGCGTTTGTTGATCGCGTGGCTGACCAGGGCGTATATCAACCGAACAACATTCCCGCCAACGCAGCCGCACGGTATTTGCAGGAGTCCGAGATGGATTCCCGGGTGACCACAGTGAGAAAGCGTTCCCCTTCAACATTCGCAGTATTGGAAGCTGACGTGTGCGATCAACGGAGCTTTCGGTCTGATTACATATACGAAACCTACTTCAATCCCTATGACATGGAGTGGATGATGGCGGTAGGTTGTATGGACATCGCGGGTTGCGATCTATACTTGGTTCTCAATCGCTCATCCCGAGTGCCGGAATTCGATGACCAAGACAGGGACCGCCTCTGGAAGCTAGCTCCGTACGTGGAGCGCATGTTGAGAATCAGCGTCAACCGCCGCAACGAGCGCACCCTGGCCGACCAGATTCCACAAATCATCGTAGACGCGCAGAGCCGTCTTGTTCGCGCAAACGACGCTGCAGACAGCATCCTCCGTTCTGAGTGTATCGTCTCGCTACGCCGCGGGCGCCTGGTGCTCAGCCGATGGCACGCGAGCCAACAAGCGCTGTTTGAGCGCATGGTGTTTGATGCTGCAGCACTATGGCAAGCTCCACAGAGCTACGCTCCGCTGTCCCTGACCGACGACACCAACCGGCACTACCGTATCTCTGCTCATCCCAGTGTGCATGTGGACGATCTGGGCGTACGCCAACATCACGTCACCATACTGATCGTTGATATGCAGGTCTCCGAAGCACTTCCCAAGCTGTCGCAACTCGACCTGACGGACAGCGAACAGGATGTGCTGCAGCTATTTCTCGCAGGCCTGCCCATGCGAGAAATAGCCAAGAAACGCAGCCGGTCGATTCACACAGTACGCACCCAATTCAAGGCGATCATGCGCAAGTGCTCAGTGAACACACAGGCGGAGCTGGTTCGGTTTCTGCATCGGGGAAGCAGCGCGACATAGTACTGCAACTCCGAGCGTACCAGCTGACTACCGGTACGCTGCACTCGCGGACATTCTGACACTCACTCAGGCCGCAGCAGCCCCTGCCACACCCTCTCAGTTCCCATTCACCTGCGCCCCATACATCCGCAGCCACGCCTTGTTACTCTGCACCGTCACATAGCGACCCGACGTGCCCGCCGGCAACGCACACGTGCGCAG
>JAUIJQ010000211.1 GCA_030431165.1 Rhodothermia bacterium
GGGAGTGGTCACACTTGCTGGTTCGATTGCGTCGTGCCCGGACGTTGGTGCCGGCGAAGACCTGACGCAGGATCTGGTCAATGCCATGCTCGACAAGGGCACCCGGTTCAGAGACCAGTACGAAATCGCGTCGATCCTGGAGAACGCCGGAGTTGACCGCAGTTATTACGGCGGCGTTGTACGCAGCCGCTTCTCGGGACGGTGCCTCGCATCGGGACTTGAGACGCTTTTCGAGGTCGTCTCGGAAGAGCTGCGCTACCCAGAGTTCGACGAGCGCCAGTACGATTTGCTCAAGACGCGGTCCGAGGCTCGCTTGCGGCAGTCGCAACAGCGTACGTCGCTGCTCGCCGCTGATGCGTTGGCCCGCCACTGGTTCGGACCTTCACATCCGAATTATGCACGGTCGATTCCGACGGAGGTCACTCTGCTTGAGTTGACAAGCGTTGAGTCTGTGCGATCGTTGCATGCCTCCCATTACGGGTCAGACGAATTGCTGATCGTTGCGGTGGGGGATACCGATATCGATCAGGTGAGTCGCCTGGTGGCGCAGTACTTCGGTTCGTGGGCGCAACGAGACACAACGCCGACGTTTGAAAGCCACGGACGTGAACAAGCGGTCTGCCGTCACGAGAACGTTTACGTCCACGACAAACCCAGCATAGATGTTGTGCTGGGGCACGGCGTTCCGATCACGCGCCGCGATCGCGACTTTCTGCCACTGCTCGTTGGCAACTTTGCCTTCGGCGGAAACTTTTCGTCCCGCTTGATGCAGACAATCCGGGATGAAATGGGGCTGACGTATGGAATCCGGTCCAGCTTGACCGGGGTCTCAGTACACTACGACATGCTGTGGAATGTGCATGTCACGTTGGGGCAGTCGACAATGGATCAGGGCGTCGATGCGATTGTCGCGCTGACTAAATCGCTCGTCAGCGACGGGATCTCGAAAGAAGAGCTGGAGCGTGCGAAAGAGACGATTATCGGCGCATATCTTGTGCGCCACGATGCATCCCGGGCGCTTGCGCAGACTATGCTTGTTAACGCAGAGCGCGGTATGCCGGTCGGAGAGCTGGCGGACTATCCGGCAAAAATAGCGGCCGTCACGCGTTCGGATGTCAATCGTGCCTTGCGAAAGCACATCAAGCCGGACGCCATCTCCATCGCGGCCGCAGGTACCGTCGGGGCACCTAGTCGCGCGGCATGACTACCATCAGAATCAGGTAGACCAGAACTCCGGGAAACCCTGAACTCAGGATGCTGAGGATTACGTAACCGGCCCTGACAAGCGTCGGGTCGAGATCCAGGTACTCAGCGAGTCCGCCGCAGACGCCGGCGATCATCGAGTTCGAAGAAGAGCGCTTCAGTTTGCGCGTTCCCGTCATGGTCGCAGTCGGATTATGGCGATGAATTAGTCGTCAGTACCCGATGTATACGGGGACCGGGAGAAAAGTTACCCTGGCGTTACGAGTCGCGGATAATCGTGATTCGCTCTTCCACAGATCGGGTTGGTGGTGCGGGCATGACAAAAGAAAGGAGCAGATATGCCAGGAGGAAGGACCCCGAGGAGACGACCATTCCGATCACAAACGCGATGCGCACGAGGGTCGGGTCGATATTGAAGTACTCCGCGATTCCGCCGGCGACGCCCGCGATTTTCTTATCCCTGGACCGCTCCAGTCGTCGCTTCTTCGACCTTTTTGCGGATGGCGGTGCGGGCTCGACAACGACCTTCTTCTTACCCGATGGGACCTCGATTGCACGCTTGACGCGTTTTTTCTTCTTCGAGGGCCTCCAGCTCAGGACACCGAAGCCAAGCAGGATGATCAGGATACCAGCCAGCCAGGGCAGCATGGCCGCAATCGCCGGCAGTCCCGAGAAGCCGTTCAAAATCCCGAGCTGCTGAAACAGGTAGGCAATTCCAACGGTGATGATGGACAGGCCCGCCATCGTCGGTAGGTTGAAGATGCCCTTTTGCTGCTGCTCGGTTTCGTCGTCGAAGAGAAAGTCTTCGAGCTCCTCATCCGAAAGGGACTCGATATCCAGCGAGTCTTCAAACTCGTCGAAGACCAGCGGACTGTCCTCAACACGTTGTTGTTTGGATCGCGTCTTCATGGCCGGCTCGAATACGGGAGGAGCATTGGAGATGGAGCGTTCAGCAGCGGGTACACGGGCACGATATGTTACGCCGAGACAGGCTGATGGTTACACAAGTCGGGAATCACGGTTCCTGAGTATGCGCGTTTCGGTTATGACGCATGCCGGGGCAACGTCATGCTCGTGGGAGGCAACGGGTCCGATAACACACGCATCGAAGCAGAGTTGGACGATGAATGCGTCAGAGCCGGCAAGTAGTTCATCGTAGTAGCCCCAACCATGGCCAACCCGTACGGCGTTTGAACCAACGCCCAACCCGGGGATAACAGCGACCGATGAGGCCAGTCGACGACCATGCTCAGCAGGCGGTTCGTCTATGCCAAAGGGGCTGGTTATCAGGGTATCGCCCGGTGCGTACGGTGCCTCAAGGATGCGCGGGGCGTCGGTTCGGATGCGCGATCGGCCGACGACGACCGGCAGAAAGACTGTGTGCCCCATTTCGGCTAGGGCCTGGATCAGTTCCTCCGTCTCAACTTCCTGGTCACCGGAACGCGAGAGATAGCAATGAACGTCTTGCGGGCGCCGCAATTCGGGAATCGCGAGGAGCCGGGCCTGAATCGCGGCTGACGCGACGGAGCGGTGTTCCTCCGGTAACGCAGCGCGTGTTCGGTGCAGCAGGGTACGGGCCTCAACCTTCGGAATCAGCGGGGTGCCGGTTGGTCTCGGGGACGCTACGGCGTCGTCGCGTTCAGGAGGCTGCATCGGATAAGGTCGGGCGATTCAGTGAAGAAACAGCAGAAAGGGGGATTATTGGCTCGCAGGCGCCGGTTGCGCAGGTCGACACCCATCTATTGTCGTTGGATTCGGCTAATGAGGGCCGTATTTTAGCCGTTCTGAGTCCCTGCGGAACCCCGGCGAGACTCCTCGTGCATTATCGCACATAACACTATCGAGACGGCCGGGATGCCCTTCGATTAAGCGATGTTCGACCACCTAAGCGACAAACTTGATAGCGCCATTAAGAACCTGGCCGGCCAGGGGCGCATCAATGAACTCAACGTTGCGGCAACGATGCGGGAAATCCGCCGCGCGTTGCTGGACGCGGACGTCAATTTTCAGGTGGCACGCGACTTCACGGAGCGTATCCGCGAACAGGCGCTCGGAGAGAAGGTACTCACGAGTGTGTCGCCCGGCCAGCAGCTCGTCAAGATTGTATACGATGAGCTTGTACACCTTCTGGGCGACGAGCAGGAGGACATTCGGTTCGCGGTCAAGCCGCCGTCGGTGATCCTCGTTGCCGGACTTCAGGGTTCGGGCAAGACCACGTTCTGTGGCAAGCTGGCACTTCACCTGAAGCAGGAGGGGCGCTCGCCGCTGGTGGCCGCAGCCGACGTTTACCGTCCGGCCGCCGTTGACCAGCTCCGCACCGTTGCTGATTCCATTGGTGTGCCTGTTTACGCCGTCGAAGAGGATGGCGCGGTAGTTCAGGATGCCGTTCGCGTAGCGCGCGAGGCGGTGGCACACGCGCGGAAGAACGCCCGTGACGTTGTCATCATTGATACCGCAGGCCGGCTGCACGTCGATGAGGACATGATGCAGGAGGTTCAGGCGATCAAGGACGCCGTTGAGCCAAATGAAATCCTGTTTGTTGTCGACTCGATGACGGGCCAAGACGCGGTGAATACGGCCAAGGAGTTCAACGACCGCCTCGACTTTGACGGCGTTGTGCTGACGAAGTTGGATGGTGACACGCGGGGTGGCGCCGCGCTGTCGATCAGGACCGTGGTCGAAAAGCCGATCAAGTTTGCGTCCACCGGGGAGAAGCTCGACGCCCTGACGCTTTTCTATCCGGAGCGCCTTGCTCAGCGTATTCTCGGCATGGGCGACGTAGTGTCGTTTGTTGAGAAGGCGCAGGAGCAGTACGACGAGAAGCAGGCCGAAAAACTCCGGTCGCGAATAACGTCTGAGAAGTTTGATCTGGAGGATTTCTACGATCAGCTTCAGCGTATCAAGAAGATGGGCTCGCTGAAAGACCTGATGGGAATGATTCCCGGGGTCGGGAAGCAGCTCAAGAACTTCGAGGTCGACGATGATGCGTTTATGCACATCGAGGCGATAATCCAGTCAATGACCCTCGAAGAGCGTCGCAACCCCGAGATCATAAACGGGGGGCGGCGTCGACGAATCGCTCAAGGTTGCGGTTTGACCGTAACTGACGTGAATCAGCTCCTGAAGCAGTTTCGGGAGATGAAGAAGATGATGAAGACGATGACTAAACTGCTTGGCAAGGGCAGGGCGGTCGATCTTGCGGCGCTAAGCCGTAACTGATTGCGCGACAGCGCACAATGTGAACTAACCTGAAGAAAAAGTGGCAGTAAAGATCCGTTTGCGGCGTTTGGGAAGACGAAAGCGACCGTTGTATGGAGTTGTAGCGGCAGACTCGCGCTTCCCCCGTGATGGCCGATTTATCGAAGACCTCGGCCGGTACAACCCGATGAATGAGCCGGCCACCGTCTCCCTCAACGAGGAGCGCGTGATGTACTGGCTCGAGCAGGGAGCCCAGCCGAGTGACACGGTGCGTTCGATCCTCAGCCGCCAGGGCTTGATGCTTGCGTTGCACATGCGCCGCAAAGGTGCTGAGGCTGACGCGATCAATGAGGCGGTAGCTGCCCATCGCGCACGGCATCAGGAGATCTCTGAGGCGGGCAAAAAGACGACCGTGCAGGATCGCCGTGAGCAGGCGCTGAAGGCCGAGGCATCGTTGGCAGCAAAAGCAGAGGCCGAGGCGGCAAAAGCCAGGGCCGAGGCTGAAGCAAAGGCTCGCGCTGAAGCCGAAGAAGCCCGGAAGCAGGCTGAAGAAGCCGCCAAGGCCGATCGTGACGCTAAGGCCGAAGCGGCCAAGGCGGAACAGTCTGAGAAGAACGTTGCGCAGGCTGCCGAGGATGCGGGTTCTGAAGGTTCGGCCGAGGCAGCCCCGGAGGCCACAGCTGAAGCTGCTCCTGAAGCTGCTCCTGAAGCTACTCCTGAAGCTACTGCGGAGGCGACCCCTGAGGCGCCGGCCGCCGAAGCTACACCTGAAGAGGCTGCCGACGCAGCACCGAAAGAAGGCGACGAGAAGGCCTGACTTCGGCTCGCGCGGCAACGACGCGGCAACCTGACGCCAACTGACACGCCAAACTGACACGCCAACCTGACACGGTAGCCTAGTATGCTCGTCCAGGTCGGCACCATCGTGCGTGCCCACGGTGTACAGGGCGAGGTCAAGGTGCGGCCCGATACCGACGACCCATCCCGCCTCACCGGGCTGGCAGCAGTATTTGTCGGTGAATCCGGACCGACGGCGACAGAACGCGTCGTTACGTCGTGCCGTGTCCAGCCGAGTCGCCATGGCCAAACGATTCTTCTCGGCCTTGCAGATGTGACGGGTCGAGAGGGGGCAGACGCCCTTCGCGGCGCCATTGTATATGCGAGGGAGGTTGACCTTCCGCCGCTCGCTGACGACGAGTTTTTTCTCGACGAGCTGGTTGGGCTTCGTGTGGTCGCGGCCGTGGATGGCACACTTGACACACTAGGCACGGTGAAAGAGGTTCTCGAACTGCCCGCTCACCCGATGCTTGTCGTCGAGGTCGACGGGCGAGATATCCTGATTCCCGCCGTCTCCCCGTTCGTCGAAGGCGTCGATACGGCTGCTGGTCTGATCCGGGTTGACTTGCCCGACGGACTGATAGACCAGTATTAGAGGGATCACCCGGAACTGACGAAGAGGTGACAATGCGGATCGATCTTGTGACCGCGGTACCTGAACTCGTGGAGGGGCCACTCGCCGCATCCATCGTCGGGCGCGCTCGCTCATCCGATACTGTTGATCTTCGCATCGTCGACCTGCGTGATTTTGCGACCGACCGACACCGAAAGGTCGACGACTATGCGTTTGGAGGCGGCGCCGGGATGGTCCTTAAGCCGGAGCCGTTGTTCGCGGCGGTTGACCATCTCGCTGCCAGCGGACCTCAGATCGACGAGATCATCTTACTGGCCCCTGATGCTCCGGTGCTCACGCAGTCCACGGCGAATGCGTTGTCGTTGATTGGGCGGATTGTACTGATTGCCGGTCATTATAAAGGGGTCGATCAGCGCGTACGTGACACGCTCGTCACGCGCG
>JAUIJQ010000212.1 GCA_030431165.1 Rhodothermia bacterium
ACGGTATGCCCAAGGTGGACGTGGTGATCATCCCTGATAAAGGGATCGATGACATTGGCCCCGAGCGTTTCACGGGCACGACCGATCCGCTGGCTGAGCGAACGGAATCCGCCAACGAACTGAAGTCACTTGAGATTCTGAACTCGTACAACATCTGGGACTACGGTGACTTCCGGTTTGTTTTCGAAGACCCGTTCCGAACAGGAGAGTATCGCCTCTATTCGCCGAGCGCCGAGGCTTTGTCGCAACGCGCGCTTCCGTGGAAGAACGACTACGTGATCTCTGCGCGTGAGACCGTGCGCGAGACACCCGAGACGTTTGAGTACGTGGCGCCCGGTCGCCAGATCGAGCTGCCGTACCTCGTGAATGTGTTCAAGAGTGATGCTGACGGTGCTGATGTCTACGTCCACTATGGTGTACCGATCACGCAATATGATCGGTCGGATGACATGCTGCAGGTCACCGCGCGCGAGGGCACTTTTGTCATCGGCAGTGACAGACAGATACAGGCCGAGCAGCGGCGAACGATCTACGGACTGCAGGTTGACCAGATACAGGATTTTGCTGAACAGTCGCTCTGGATCAATACCCAGAGGATGAGATCGGGCCCCGGCAAGAAAGATGTCTCTGTTGAGCTGGAGTTGAGCGATGGAAACGCTGTTGCCGTCCAGCGCCGGAGTATCGACGTGCCCGACTTCTCCGGCGACGCGCTCCGGATGAGCGATGTCGTTCTGGCATACGGGATCGAAGAGACGATGGACGGAAAGCCGCTCGGTGCCGGCGAATTTGTCCGTCGCGGGCACTCGATACGGCCGGCGCCGTGGAGCGTCTTTTCGAAGCAACAGCCGATTTATCTCTATTTCGAGTTCTATAACCTGCGCCTGCAGGATGGGCAGTCATCCTACGAGATCGAGGGTCGGCTGGAGAAGAAAGACGAAGTCAGCGGCGTGCGACGACTGGTTCGTGGAATCTTTGGCGGCGACAATGCCAGCGTCTCCGTGCGTCAGCCCGGAAACGGTTCGAGCGCAGATGACGGACAGTACCTGATCATGGACGTCTCGGACGTTGAGCCGGGTCTGTACACGATCGTGGTGGTCGTTACGGACTCCGCCACGGGCAGGTCGGTTGAGCGCTCCAAAGACCTCTTCCTGGAGTAAGGGGCAGCGCGCATTATCCAGGAGCTGCGACGCCCTATGCTGTTGCGGCTGGAAGGAACGGCGGGAGTGGACAGCCCAGCGCGACGATCGCTACCCGCAGGAGCTCAGCCTCCTCAACGGTCACGTCAGCGTCCGCAAGAACAGAGTGTGCACAGGCGTCAACGATGCTCTGTTTTCTCCGCATAGGAAGGTGGGACAATGATGCGATTGCCCGGTCGATTTCGGATGCTGACGGATTGGGCAGTTGTCCGGACCTGACGGCCCGGCCTGTTTTGCGGAGTGCAGCCGCGTATGCTGAACTTGCCTGCCGTTCATCGTCGTGACCAATACGGGCGAGTCCGGCCAACAGCGTCTCGGTTGCGGCATTTGCCTCAGACTCGCCTACATGGCGAGCGCGGGCCGTGCGAAGTCCAAAGTGACGATCCATCCTATAGCGGACAATCGTTCGGATCGCGTACTCATGAAGAGAAAGATGGTCGTCGGCATCAATGACGATGTCCAATGCGTGCAGGAGTTGTTCGTATTGATTCTGTGACACAGCTCGCAGTGCCGGCATGGCGAGGTCTGCGACAGGCAGTCGGGCATGGCGGTCAACCAGCGTTACCTGCTGGTACGTCCGTATGATCTCCTGAATGACGGCCGGTTGGAGCTGACCATCCAAAAGAGCTAGCTGCTGCTCGCGCCGAGCGTCGTCGTCATCGAGAAGGAGAGCGAACAACACCGACACCGCACCAAACGGTGATTTCAGCAGTGTCCGAATCGCAGCCGGGATTTCGATCTCCATGATGTCGTCATAGACCATGCGATCTGCATCGGTGGTCCCAACGCTGCCGACAACAGATGAAGGAGCAGCGACGACCCTGTCATCGGCTTCGATGCCGTCCTGCATGTCTGCTGAAAGCATTGACACAGGTGCCGTTGAGTGCGTGGTTGTCGCCTCGTCGATGGAACCATCAAACGAGGGGTCCAGTCTGCGAATCCGTTCCTGCAGGGGAGGATGGGTTGAAAGGAGTTTGCCGAAAAAGGCTGAGCGCATTCCATCCGCGAAGAAGAAGTGGCTCACTTCTTCCGCTGCCGGTGCCTCGATAACGGACCCCTCGGCATAGCCGGCGATGCGTTTTAGTGCTGACGCAAGCCCTTCCGGATTACGTGTAAACTGTACCGCAGAGGCGTCTGCAAGGTACTCGCGTTGTCTCGAGACGGCTTGCTTGATGAGTCGCCCGAAGAACACGCCGATGTAGCCCACGATCATCAATGCGAGTCCGATAGCCACAGCGGCGCCTGCGCCACCGCCGCGGTCGTTCGAACGCCCGATCCTGGCGTGTGCGCCGCCGCGCAACAGCAGGCGACCGGCTACGCTCAGAACCAGGATGCCGAAGAGGAGACCGGTGAGCCGCGTGTTGAGCCGGACGTCGCGATTCAGGATGTGACTGAACTCGTGCGCGATGACTCCTTGAAGTTCGTCGCGCGTAAACTGCTCGAGCGCGCCGCGCGTCACCGCAACCGCAGCATCTTCAACGCCGTGGCCTGCCGCGAACGCGTTGATGCCCTGCTCACCGTCGAGCACATAGATAAGCGGCACCGGCGTGCCCGATGCAATTGCCATTTCAGAGACGACGTTTACGAGGCGCTGTTCGTCGGGATCATCCGACATCTCGTTGACGAGCCGTCCGCCCAGCATCTCGGCTACGGCGCCACCGCCGCGCCGCAGCGACAACATCTTGGTGCCACTGGCGCCGCCGATCAGTGCCACGACTGCGAAGCCGACGCCGGCAAACAGGGGCCAGGAGAAATCGATCGCTTCAGCCCCTGCACGGCCGTCGCCGCCACTTACTGACAATACCGCAAATACCGCTACGTTGGCGACGAGAACAACGAGCACAACCGCGACGACAAAGAGGAGGACGAGCAGGCCCGTCCGTCGCCGGGCCCAGTCCTGGTGCTCGAAGAAGTTCATCGACCGGTACGAATTGAGTCGTCAGAGGTCCTAGTTGAAGGAGACCTCGGGTACGTCGCGTTCTTCGAACGATTCGACCTCGAACAATTCAGCGGCGCCAAAGCCCATTGGGCCTGCAAAGACGACGGCCGGGAAGGACTCGCGCGCAGTGTTGTACTGGGTCACGGAGTCGTTGTATGCCTGTCTTGCGAACGCGACGCGATTTTCGGTTGAGCGCAGCTCCTCCATCAGCTGGTTCATGGTCGTATTCGACTTCAAGTCGGGATACGCTTCAGCGAGAGCGAAGAGGCGCCCAAGAACACCGGTCAGCGCACCTTCTGCGCTTGCGAGCTGGTGCATGGCGGCAGGGTCTCCCGGGTTCTGAGAGGCTGCGGCATTCGCGTTCTGAGCCGCATTTCTTGCGCTGATGACCTCTTGAAGCGTTTCGCGCTCATGCTTCAAGTAGCCTTTCGCCGTCTCAACGAGATTCGGTATCAGGTCGTAACGCCGCTTGAGTTGGACGTCAATCTGCGAAAAGGCATTCTTGTACCGGTTTCGGAGTGAGATCAGCTTGTTGTACAAGCCAACGGCAACAACGACAATGACGGCCAGGATGCCGAGAGCGATCAGAATTCCCATCGAAAGCCCCTATTTGGTGCGACTGGATTCCTTGTGACGCCGAACAGGCACGCAAGGTTGCGTTCTTCCAAAAATCCCGGCTCGGCGTTTGGGTACCCAGCTAGGATGACAGCAGCGCGTCCAGTTCCATTTCGTCAGGGACGAGCACCTGACGTGCCTTCGAGCCTTCAAACGGACCGACGATGCCTGCGTCTTCGAGCTGGTCAACTATGCGTGCGGCGCGCGAATACCCAACCGAGAGCTTGCGCTGCAGCAGTGAGACAGAACCCTGTTGGCTACGTACGATTACGCGGGCAGCTTCGTCGAACAGATCGTCACGGTCGCTGGCGGCCAAGGAGCCCGTAGCCCCGCTTTCGGCAGGATCTTCGACCAGGGGCAGACGATACGGGCCCGGCCCGACTTGATCGCCGATGAAATCCGTCAGCCGATCAACTTCATCATCAGCGACGTACGGTCCCTGCAGTCGCACGATGCTGGAGCCAAGCATGTAAAGGAGATCACCGTTACCGACGAGACCCTGTGCACCGTTCTGATCCAGGATCGTGCGCGAGTCGATTTTTGACGCGACCTGGTAAGCCACGCGAGCAGGGAAGTTGGCCTTGATCAGGCCCGTGATCACGTCAACCGATGGGCGCTGTGTTGCGAGGATCAGGTGGATGCCGACTGCACGGGCCATCTGGGCAAGGCGTGCAATTGGGCCCTCGATCTCTTTGCCCGCCGTCATCATGAGGTCGGCGAGTTCGTCGACAACAACTACGATGTAGGGAAGGTGGCGGTGTCCGTTGTCGGCGGAGAGCCGCCCGGATGCGAAACGTTTGTTGTATTCGATGATGCTGCGTACCTGTGCCGACGACAACAGGTCGTATCGCTCTTCCATCTCGCGTTCGCAGGACCTCAGCGTCACGAGTGCCTGCGTAACATCGGTAATGATCGGATCCTCCGCGTCCTCCGGCATCGCGATATAGTGATCCATAATTCGTGTGTACTGCTGCAGTTCGATCTTCTTCGGATCGATCATGACGAACTTGAGGTTCGACGGATGACAGGCATACAGCAGGCCGGTAATGCACGAATTGAGTCCGACTGATTTCCCTGAGCCTGTGGCACCGGCGATAAGCAAGTGCGGCATTTTGGTGAGGTCGGGAATAAATACTTCGCCCTCGATCGACTTCCCGAGGATCAGCGGAAGCTGCATCTTGGACTTCGCAAATCGTGTCGTGCCGATGAGATCGCGAATGCGCACAAATTCGCGTTTCCGGTTGGGAATCTCGACGCCAATTGCCGACTTACCGGGTATCGGCGCAATCATCCGGATACCACGCGCCGCCATGGCCATGGCCAGGTCGTCTTCGAGCGAGGTGATCTTACTGATCTTCACGCCCGGCGCAGGGGTCAACTCGTACAGCGTGACCGTCGGGCCGACGATGGCATTGATGTCAGTTATTTCAATATTGTAGACGGCGAGCTTGTCGAGGAGGACCTGCTTGTTCTCCTCCAGCTCGTCGTAGTCGATGCGCACGCCATCGGTGTCGGGCTCGTCAAGAAGATCGAGATCCGGCATTTCGAATTTCCGGTCCTCGTCGAGGACTACCTCTTCTTTGCGTTCGACATGGTCGGCGCGCTCTTCTTCGATCCGTTCGACAACGGTGATTGTTGGTCCGTCACCCGGCGGCCCCATGGCACCATCTCCGGCGGCAGGGGCGGGGGCTTCGGCCTCAGCAACAACAGCAGCCGCTTTGCGCTCGGAGCGCCGACGTTGACGCTCGCGCTCCCGGCGCGCCGCGGCTTCCGCGTTACTTATCACAGGAGTCTCGGAGGCCGTCGCTCCACCGGCCGTTGCTTCATCGGCCCTTGCATCGGCCGTCGCGGACTGTTGGCGCTTCGCCCGACGTGTTTTTTTCTTTTCACGTGACTGCTCACGCCCTTCAGCCAGTTCGCTCTGCCGCTCTTCTCGTCGCGCAAGGCGTACCTCTTTTGAGTCGGTACGCCACGCGACAAATCTGTCTTTTGCGCCCGCGAGAAAGGCCTCGAGGCGGTCGATCGAGCGCTGGATGTCGTGGTCAATAAGTAGGAGCGAAACGACGGCAATCGCCGCGACGAGCAGAGCCAGAGAGCCCGCGACGCCGAAGACGCTCCGCATCCATCCGGCTGTGCCCACACCCCAGAGCCCCGAAAGCGTTGTTGCGTCAAAGCCGGTGCTCATTCCGATCCATCCGAAGACGGTTGCCAACGCCATGGCACCACACACCAGCAGAACGGCGATCAGCGGCAGGTATGCCGTTGACTTGTGTCGAAACAGAACGTAACCCCAGATAACGGGGAGGACCGCGAACACTAGCGAGAAGTAACCGATCATCCCGGTGACGAGCAGACGGCTAAGCCACGCCCCTACGAGGCCGAGCGCGTTGACGGCCCGGTTGTTTCCCGGGTTCAGCGCCTCAGAGAGGGAGAACCGATCCGCCAGATAGTCATCGGCGGGACTGTACGTAACAATCGCGAGGGCCAGCA
>JAUIJQ010000213.1 GCA_030431165.1 Rhodothermia bacterium
GACGCATCGGCTTGGACGTCCAAAACCGGCATAGGCGCGAGCACCTCGATCGGCTTGCTCGGATCCGTTTCGAAATAGATCCGGACAGTCACCAGGCATTGTTGCGGCGATTGACGGATCGATTGAATCATCTGCCGCACCAACGGCCACACCGTGCGATTGACGCCGTCGAACGCAAACAATAAATCCTCCTGGCCACTGATACCGCGCTCCGGCATTTGCAGACCAATACCGGACCGCTGAAACGTGACCTCGACACCCGTCTCGAGCGTCGCGACAAAATCGTCGAAACCCTGGACTAAATAAAACACGCCAAAGCTCGACTCGTGCCGCAACTCGACGGTAAACACCTTAGCCTCACCAATCGGATTACTCGCGTGCACCCGACGCAAATACTCACTCATAACGCGTTATCGTTAACCGTAATTGCAAGCTGCGCAAACAAGTCGACCATGTCGTCGACGTCGGCCTCAACCAGCGACGCCAAAAAGATAGCGACCGGCTCGCGCGCCGTCATATCGTCCTTGACTTCAAACGCGAACGCAATGCGCCAATGCTCTTTGGTTTTATCGATGCGCTGAATATCCACGGCACCGCCGACGATCTGCACAATGCCGACCTGGCGCCCGAGCGGATCCTCATACACGCCAATAAACGGATTGGCGCCCTCGTTGATGAGCTCGTCAAAAAAATGCTTAAACACGATTGTCTGCGCAGCCGAGCATTTAAGCGAGCAACGATGCACCCGATCGCGATTGCGATATCGCCGCCGCTGCCGCTGCTCGCCGCTCGACATGGCCGTACGTACAATGCCGCGACCGTCGGCGGAGATCACATAATCCTCGAGAGAAAACGCCGGCAATTGCGACGGCCACGTTTGCAACACACTCACCGCCGAGCCCCCCGCGCACGGCTCAAGCCGAACGACTGCTCGAGATTTTTAGACGTTTGCGACCCACCGCGCGCGATCCTGGCATCGACTGCGCCGACCGCCTGGCTGACAGCCTCCGCGATGATCTCGTTCGGATTTGGCCCCGGCCGATGCACCACGCCCGGCGCATTATTGATGATTGTCACGCCCTGATTTTCACTCTGCAAAAACCGCGTCAAATCCCTATTTTGATTCGCGGACACAACCCGCTCGCCTTTGTCGAGCAAGTATGGCGACTCACTCGGAATATAGTCTCGACCGGTATGCGCGACCGGCAACTGCACGCCCTTGATTGCGGCGACCGCCTGACTACCGATCGCCGTCGCGTTAGCGATCGCCGGCAAATTGGCCGGCCACGGCAACTCCGCCGCTTTGGCGACCGCGACTTGCAACGACATTAACGCCTTCGCCACCGCGACCGCTTTCTCGGCCGCCAGCAACGCGCGCTGTTCTTTACTGCCCTCTTTCATCAAAGCGGCCATCCCACCGATCATTACCGGTGGATCCTCAACTACAACGAATATCTCCGGCTCGTCATCAACAACCTCCTCTTCAGCAGGGGGCGGCGGTGGCGGAAGTTCTGCGATCAGCTCATCCAGGTCAAGCGTGGCGTCGAGCTGCAGCACGTCATCTTCAAGGATCTCGTCGTCGGGGACCTCGACAGGCACCGGCGGACGAGGTGGCGGAGGCGGTGGCAACTCGTGGCGCGTCTGCACGATGTCTTCCATCGCGATCAACTCCTGATCGGCCAGGTCAAAATCAAACGCGTTCTGATCCTGGTAGAACGGTGCACGCGCAAGAGCGGTAATCGAAAATAGCGCCAGCAGAAATCCGCCCTGAATCTTGAGGGCGTAGTACGTCTTGTGATCGGTGCCCGACACCTTGTAGGGTCGGTGAGGTCGATACGGCGGACGGACTTCCGGAAGTCCCTCGAGGCGACGCGCGTCACGCGCGGCTCGCTTCTCAACTTCGCGGCGTCTGTTTGTCACATCCAGCCGGCGTTGTGTCGCACTGCCGAATCTGCTGGCCATGGTAACTCTGGATGAATGTTCGTGAGGAGCGCTCTTTGCGACCTTTCGACCTGCCTACGGAAGCCGGATCCATTTCGTTGCGTTTCGTCAGCAGTGCCTCAATAAGATTGTCCGGAATGTGTGGGTAAGTCTACCCGGACGCAGTCCGTCGATCGTCCGGATGCAGCCATCAAGAACGTCGTTTTGGCTGCACAAACCGCCATATTTTGTCGGTTACGTAGAGCGCGACTTGTGGTCGATACAAGGTTGGTGTACTAGTTGCATTTCGATCATTCGACCCGGGAACAGCCGGATAACAAATACCCGAAAGGCATGCCCCGACTCGAAAAGAAGAGGCCCAAGACACACCTCGCCTTGTTCGCGTTAGTCGTTTCTGCCGCGTTGATCGCGCTTAGTCTGCCACAGCCTCTGCTTGCGCAGTACGTGCCGGGCGCCGGTGCCGGTGACTGGGAGACGGCAACGCCGACCAGTGTGGGCTGGAACGAATCTGCTGTTCCGGAACTCCTGACCTATCTGGAAGACACGGAGACGCGTGCTTTTGTTGCTCTTCACGACGGCCGGATTGTCATCGAGGCGTATTTCAACGGCTTCGCCAGTGACAGCACCTGGGTGTGGTATTCAGCGGGCAAGAGTCTGACAGCCGCGCTCGTTGGGTTGGCGCAGCAGGAGGGGCTGCTGTCCATATCCGACACGACGACCGAGCATCTTGGGCGGTGGACGCTGATGTCCGAGGAGCAGGAAGAAAGGATTACGATCCGGCACCAGCTAACCATGACGACCGGTCTGGACGAGTCGGTGTCGTTCGGGTGCACCCTCAGGATCTGCGTGAAGTACCTCGCTGACCCGGGCTCGCGATGGGTGTATCACAACGCGCCGTACAGTCTGTTGCGCAGTGTGTTAGAGTCAGCGTCGGGTGAGGACATCAACGATTATACGGCAGCGCGTCTTGGCGCTTCGATCGGACTCGACGGTGAGTGGGTTGCGTCGGGCTACAACAACTTCTACTACTCGACAGCACGCGGGGCAGCGCGTTTTGGTTTGTTGATTGAGCGCGGCGGTGAGTGGGGTACAACGACCGTGCTTACCGACACGGCATACGTGCGGGAAATGACGACGCCGTCACAGGATCTGAATCCGTCGTACGGTTACCTGTGGTGGCTCAACGGGCAGTCAACGTACATCGCTCCCGAGTCACCGGAGTCGCTGCCCGGCCCGTTGGCACCGTCGGCACCGGCGGATGCGGTTGTCGCGGCCGGGGCGCAGGGACAGTTCATCTCGGTGGTGCCGAGTCACGACCTGGTGTGGGTGCGGATGGGCAACAATCCGTCGGGCGGCTATGTGCCGACAGATTACCACGAGTCGATCTGGCAGCGACTCGCGCCGGTTATTGGATACACGCCAACGACGTTGGAGGACCCGGAGGAAGGGCGAGGGCGAGCGGAAGAGTTGGGCGCACTAGAGGTGTATCCGAATCCGGCGAAAGCCCGGGTGTGGGTAGAGACGCGCTCGGGTGGTGACGTGGTGGTGTACGATGTACTCGGTCGGCGGGTGTTTATGCGCGAGGCGACTTTGGGCGCGCCGACTGAACTGGACATCGCGCACCTGAAGCCGGGCGTTTACTACATTGTGCATCAATCGGGGGAGACGAGTTTGGCACGTCGATCCGTGGTGGTACAGTAAGAGTCACCGCGCGCCTCCACCCTTTTGGCACCTCGTAGACGCAGGGGGCTGGCTGCGCCAGAACAGCATGCCGGCGCTTCGCCCCGCGATTCGCTACCGCGTCCTCACGGGCTTCAGCTTGAGATCCTGGAAGTCGTAGGAGAAGTCGACAAGCGGCGAAGCGGGGGCCATGCGGATTTCGGCGACCTCGCCCTGGGGTCCGAGGACGAACGTCACGTACGCGTCTGCGCGCAATTCTCGCTCATGCCAGCGCACGATGAACGTGTCGTACTGCCAGTGTTCGAGTGTCCCGATCAGCAGCGGGGTGTGCGTAAAATCCATCACGAGGTTTCCGTCTTCCATCCGGAGGATCACGTCGCCGTACCAGACATCGCGGTACGTTCCGGCGTAGGCCTTCAGCGGTAGTGAGGGTCGCGAATCCTTGTCGCGCGTCTGTTGGGCGTCAGCCTCAATCTGCGCGATGCGCGCGGCTGACTCGTCTCGCGCGCGTGTGTATGCTGCCAGCCAATCAAAACCGTTGCCGCCCAGATACCCGTCCAGGACGAAATTGCTGATCGCGTTGAACGCGTATCCGGATTCCTGATTCGTGAAGACGGCAACGCCCAATTTCAGTTCAGGGATCATCGTTAGCCGGGAGACGAACCCGGGGAGTCCGCCGGTGTGCGTCACTATCTTCTTCCCGCGGTAGTCGCGGATGCCAAACCCAAGCGCGTATCCGTTGAAGTTGGTCTTGAGCGGATGCAGGAACGATGGCGGGTCACCTGTTGGTATTGGTGTCACGATGCTCCAGAGTTCGCGCGTCGTGCGGGGCGAGAACAGCTGGTCGCCCGTTGACACGCGGCCAGAGTCCATCTGCACGATCATCCACTTCGCGATATCCGCTGCGTTGGAATTAATGCCGCCTGCCGGATTTGTGTTGTCGGACTTGAATGGTGCAATCTCACGCACAACGCCGTCGATCGCCGCGTGCGGTGAAGCCGCGTTTGTGCCTTCGCCGGCTGCCGAGTGTAACACGTTGCTCTCGTCCATGCCTACCGGTTGAAGGATCCGTTCTTCGACAAAGTCCTCCCATGTTTGCCCGCTGACGGCTTCGATGACTTCGCCCGCCACGCTGTACAGCACGTTATCGTACGCGTATGCGTTGCGGAAGCTGGTGACGAGCGGGAGGTAGCGTAGTCTGCGTACGATCTCCTTCCGATCATAGTCGGATGGCGGCCACCACATCAGGTCACCCGACCCGAGTCCCAGGCCGCTTCGATGGACGAGCAGATCACGCACCGTCAGTTCGGCTGTGACGTAGGGGTCGGACATCCGGAAGGAAGGGAGGTATTCGATGACCGGTTCGTCCCATCCGATCTTTCCCTCTTCGACGAGGAGTCCGAGCGCCGTCGCCGTGAAGGCTTTTGTGTTGGACGCGATGCCGAAGAGTGTGTGCTCATCGACAGCTGCGTCGTGTCCCAGTTGGCGCACGCCGTATCCCTTCGCGAAGACGAGCTCGCCGTCTTTGACGATTGATACGCTCAGCCCGGGCACGTCAAACTCCGCCATGACGGAGGCTACAAATGCGTCAATCTCGGCCTCGGTAGCCTGGGCGCCGGCATTCCGGATCCCCGAGCTCGCGACCAGCAGCGAGGAGAAAATGAACAGGTAGAGGCTTCGTTTCATCGGGCGGGTGCCGGTTGGTTTTCGGATCGGCTGCCTACCGTAGGCTGGCCGCGTCAATTGCCTGATCAGGCCAGACACGTGGGATAGATCTGAAGATAGCCGAGCCACACAAACGACAAAATCCTCCTAAGATCGCCGCAGTCGCTGCGTCTTAGGAGGATTTCGAATGTGGAGCCAAGGGGAGTCGAACCCCTGACCTCTACAATGCCATTGTAGCGCTCTACCAACTGAGCTATGGCCCCGGTACCCGCGCGATTACTTCGGCGCTCTGGCACGCCGGCGCAATCTCCGCAAGGGCCGCATTATACTGCGCGGCGACAGTGCGGTTCAACCCACCGCGCAGACGTCGAACACAACCCACACGCTTTTCACCCAGCCCAAACTCCTCGCCCTACCTCCGCGCAAAAATCGTCGCCAGGAAGCCCAACAGCGCCGTGTACGCCGCCGCCCCGATCCACAACGTCCACAACATCGCCGAATTGGTAGCGCCGGCCTGCACCGCCAGAAGGAGCATCAGCAATCCGTTGTGGATAAACGCCGCGACAAATCCGCCCATCAACGCCTGACGCGGCAAGATCGTCAGGATGTCCCGATCCTCAGTCGCAAACGAACCTACGACAAACCCGAGAATCGTCTTGAGCAACATGTGGACACCCCACATGTCATAGATCGCGTCAAGCAGAAAGCCAAAGGCAAAACCGCAGATCGCGCCCGCCCGGCGCCCAAACTGCAGCCCAAACCACGCCACAAACAGGATCACGATGTCCGGCGCGGCGCCGAAGATCTTCATCCGACCCACCAACAGCCACTGCATCAGGACGACCACAAGGCCGACCAGCACGTATCTGACTGTCGCGAGGAGTGTTGCCACGGATGCTTTGAGCGGATTCGCCCAAAAGTACGAAGTGGCGCCGAGAGTCGGCACCTC
>JAUIJQ010000214.1 GCA_030431165.1 Rhodothermia bacterium
TCGGTGAGCTCGTAAAAACTGCCGGGAAACTGCAAATGCGAACGATTACTCGTACGCGATGGCCGCTTAGTCAGCTATAACCTGATTTAAGCCTTGCCATCTGTCGCTGGTTGAGGGCGTCTGTCACCTCTTCCAGCGGCATGGCAAAAGACAGACTAGGAGACGCCGATGCTGATCGAATGGGCGAATCCGAAATACAATCGATCTTGACGCGGGTGGTGCCCTGCCAGTCGGCTTTCCGCTCGTGTGACACTTGAATAGTCTGGCTACACATGTAGACGCCTGATTGTCCGGCTATTCGGACCCGGGTTCGACTCCCGGCATCTCCACTGAGCGCCCCATGGTAACGCCATGGGGCGTTTTTGTTTTAACGGCTGGTCGCGGACGCGAGGAGCCAGTTCCTGTCTCCTTTGCTGTTGGCGAGTGGTTCGACCGGGTTCATAGAGGCCGCGACGTTCTGCGCCACGGAGCGTCAAGAACGAACGCGACAACGGCGACCAAAAGCGCAACGGCGTTGCCGTACCACGGCGGAGTCGCCGGCGTGGCCCGCAACACGGCAAGCGTCGCGAGGAGTGTTGGCACATAAAAGAGAAGGAGCAACACAGGGACCAGCGTTCGCGCCCACCGCTCCCCTCGGCGTACTGGAATCGCCACCAGCACAAGAATGGCAACACCCAGTGCAATCCAGCCGGCCCCTGCCAGGTCCATCAAAGCTTCAATAAGGGTCTGGAGCGTCGGCTCCAACTCGTCCCAACTCCGGCTCAGCGCCTCGGCGTGATACGGCATGAAGGAGCCTCTGCAAAGATAGACTGCGCCAAATCCGACGCTGACGATCCCGTCAATCGCGTACAACGTTGCGGCAAGCCTGGAGCGCGACAGCTTCATTCATCCCTGACTGGTACGTGGCGTGCGGTTTTGTCACAAGCTAGTCGCCGCGAATCAGCTCCTTCACGTGGAGACGGTCTACTTTCAATTCCTCGATCCGGAGCTGCTTGACCGAGGCACCGTCCACGGCCAGACGCTTGACCGCCAGTTTACCGATAGCTAGAGCGCCAACGGCTGCTGCCCCGATGGCAAGTGCACCGACGCTTACGGCGGCCAGCGCTGCCGCGGCCCGGGCAAACGCCATTTGAGAGCCCGTCTTGGGGTACGTTAGATCACGACTGCTCATACTCGCTATTGCAGAGAGGCTGGTCCAGATCGAGGGTGATGTTTGAGCACGTACGCCGCTTTGAGCGGACGTGCGATCAGGGGCTTCGCCCCAATTCTCTCTCGATCATTCGTTCTTTGAATCGCGATTCGCCCCTGAAGACGAATAAGCCCAGAGCGTGGAACAGCACACCGACACCCCAGCCCAGGATCGGCCAATGCGCCCAGGTAATCCCGGGAGATGTACTGAAGTCGATGGCGACGAGCAGGACGCCAACGATGGCATACACAGCCAGGTGAATGAAGAAACCTATTTTGGCTTCTACTCGCCGTCTGGCTTGGCTGTAGATCAGTTGGTCTTCCATAGCCTTGTCCGATGCGCAGTCCGGCGGCCACTTGCAGCGACTACCGGCTGCCTAGAAGCACTGAATCAAGTTGCAACAGGAACGACGAAGAACGTGTAGGGCCGGGTCGCACGGCTTGTGGCGTTCAGCTTCCGTATCTGTGTGAGGCAAGTCCCCACAGCGATTCCGCGTTCTGATCGTTTCGCGATCGGAACGACGGTATTCCCGGCGGCGGCGTTTGTGTTTTGGCACGAATTCACAATGCCTTAGCGAGACCGGCTGCGATTGGCGATATTGGCCGACTGCCTCGGCCTCCGGCCCGGCAACCCGTTTGTACCACCTCGACTTTGACGTGCTGTGTCCCGACCCCTCGTCCTACTTCTCCTGCTCGTTCTGGCAACACCCGCCGTCGGCCAGGACCTCGTCGACATAGCTGCGCCGACTCTCGCCCCACTTCCCGAGTCCCTGGGTCAACCACTGCCCGTCATCGTCGATGGTGAAACCGCCATCCTCGGTGGGTGGATCGCCACTGGCGACTCCGTTGCATGGTCGCAGGACGGATTCCTCCTTGATGAATCCGGAGAGAGCTGGAGCCGATCAGAGGGCGTCGCAGCCTCCCTTTTACCAAACGCAGCCGTCGCAACCGACGGCAACGCATCCGTCGTGGTGGGTGGTTTTGCCGCAGGCGGCTGGTCCAGCAGCGTCGCTCGGATCAGCGTCGCAGACGGCGTGCTCAACGTCGCTGCCCTCCCCGATCTGCCTGCAGCACTTGAATGGCCCGCCGCCATGCACCGCGCGGGCGCGTTTGCAGTCGCCGGCTTCGATGCCGACAATCCGACAACACTCCGCGTCTTCTCCATCCCGGACGATGGGTCCTCATCGTGGACTGAGTCGGAAGCGCTGCCAGATGCCGCATCCGGCCCAACAACCCTTGCCTTCCAGAACGAAGGCCTCTTCGTGGCAACCCACCCCGTGGGCGCAACGCAGGTTCACCTGTACCGGCGTGACGCAGACGGGTGGGAAGAGCGCGCACGCTACAACACCAACGCCAACCCCGTCGCCTCGCTGACTATGGGCCAGGCCCACATCGGATTCCTCATCCCCGAAGAAACCGACAACGTCACGGGCAGCATCAACCTGGTCAGCTATAGCACCGTCACCAACGAGTGGGCCTACGCCGGCCACACCGAGAGTGACCCGGGCGAAGTATCCGCGATCATAGACAACCGAATGGTCGTGATGGCACTGACCCCGTCAGACGGATCGGGCGCGCGCCTTGCCGAAGCATCGTTCGAAGTCGGCCGCAGGCAGTTCTACTTCATCGACTACGCGATGGTCGTTGTCTACCTGCTGGCGATGATCCTGATTGGCTTCTACTTCTCGAGGCGCGAAAAAGGAACAGACGACTTCTTTGTCGGCGGGCGCCGCATGCCGTGGTGGGCTGTCGGATTCTCTCTCTACGCGACCGGCACCAGCGCCATCAGCTTTATGGCCATCCCGGCAAAATCGTACGCCACCGACTGGCTCTACCTGACGCAGAATGTCGTGGGCACACTCGCCATTATCCCGGTTGCCCTCGTCATCGTTCCACTGATTCGCCGCCTGTCTCTTACCTCGACGTACGAGTACCTCGGGATGCGATTCCACGTGATCATCCGGATCATGGGAAGCATCCTCGCGATTACGTATCAGCTTGGCGCTCGCATGAGCGTTGTACTGTTCCTGCCGGCGCTTGCCCTGTCGGCCGTTACGGGTGTCGGCGTTGTCACGAGCATCCTCTTTATGGGGCTCATCGCGACGCTGTACACGGTACTCGGTGGTATCAAGGCTGTGATCTGGACGGATGTTGTGCAGGTGGTCGTTCTTCTTGGTGGCGCGCTGCTCTGCCTCATCATCATCGTCACCGGTATCGATGGCGGGGTTGGCGGGCTACTCTCGGTTGCATCTGCTGATGCAAAGATGCACATGTTCGACTGGCGGCTTGACCTGACCATCCCGACCGTGTGGCTCTTTGTGATCCTCGCCACTGCTGACACCATAACCTGGCCACGTGATCAGGTTATGGTTCAGCGTGTACTGTCAACAAAGAGCGCAAAAGAGGCCGGCTTTTCTGTCTGGACGCTGGGCCTCATTGTGATCCCCGGCAGCGTGTTGTTCTTCTCGCTCGGCACCGCGCTCTACGGGTTCTACAAACTGAACCCCGAGAAGCTGAGTCCGCTGCTTGAGCTCGACGCGACCTTCCCGTTCTTCATCGCCGCTGAGCTACCCGCCGGACTCGCCGGCCTGATCATCGCTGCGCTCTTCGCCGCGTCGATGTCGACGCTTGACAGCAGCATGAACAGCGTCTCCACCATCATCGTGGTTGACTTCTTCAAGCGGTTCAAGAAGAACCTTACAGATCGTAGCGCGCTGATCATGGCCAAGTGGATCACGGTCATCACCGGCGTGTTTGGCACCGCGTTCGCGCTCGTGCTCAGCCGCTACAGCCTGCCGTCATTGTGGGATACATTTATCATGCTCACCGGACTGCTCGGCGGCGGATTTGGTGGCGTGTACACACTTGGCATGTTCACAAGACGCGCCAACTGGCAAGGGGCACTCGTCGGCATTGTGTCGAGCATTTTCGTCACACTTGCCGTGCGTGCCTACACGAACATCCACGTGCTGCTGTACGCCGGCGTTGCGATCATATCATGCATCGTCATAGGCTACATCGTCAGCCTCTTTTTCCCGATGCAGGAGCGTAACCTCGAAGGCTTGACGGTGTATCGTATAGATAATCCGAACGGTGCCGCCCGGCACTCCTGATTGTCAACGAACCGGTCAACTACATGCGAGACGCCACCCGCCATTCATCTATAGTCGTGGTGGCGCTTGCGTGTGCAAGTGCCTTCTGCATGCCGCAGGCGGCATCCGCAAGTGACCTCGAGGTTCGCAACGCGCAACTGATAGCGCCGCGTGAAACCGGCGGAGAAACACGCGTATTGTTCGACGTTTCGTGGGACAATTCGTGGCGCAACCAACGCAATCACGACGCGGCATGGGTGTTCGTAAAACTGGTCGGGCCAAACGGCCAGGTTCATCTCCCGCTCGCCGCATCGGGCCACCGCGTCTTTTCGCTGTCGTCGGATGTGATGCCCGATGCTGATTTATCCGTCGCCAAAGAAGGTACCGGCGTATTTCTTGCGCCGGGTGACGTGTTTCGTGGGAGCGTCGCATGGCGGGTGAGCCTGCATATCGGCGGAGATATCGGTGCGGCGCTTGAACGCGCCGGTGACGGCGCAAGCGTGCAGGTCTATGGAATCGAGATGGTCTACATCCCGCAGGGTCCGTTTTATGTTGGAGATCCTGATCCGGTAGCCGCGCGGTTCGCGTCGTACTGGGAGTCAGACGCGTCGGGAAATCCGGCCAACTTCTACCACGTTCAGAGTGAATCCGCAATCGCTGTTGGACCGCGTGCCGGCCATCTGTACTACGCTGAGAGCACCTACGGCGGCGACCAGCAAGGCCCGATCCCGGCAGCCTTTCCGAAAGGCGTCGACGCGTTCTACCTGATGAAGTACGAACTGACCCAGGGGCAGTACGCTGCTTTTCTAAACTCGCTTGGAGTCAACGCAACGTTGCGGACTCACTTTGACGACCCTTCTTACACAAATAAGCGCGGATCGATTGTCGTGCGCGACGGGTACTACGAGGCCGAGTATCCTGATCGCGGCTTGAACTTCATGCACTGGGACGATGGCCTCGCATTTGCCGACTGGGCGGGCCTTCGGCCGATGACAGAGTTCGAGTTCACGAAGGCTGCGCGCGGGCCCGAGATGCCGCAGACCGGCGCCTTTCCGTGGGGTACCGCCAGCCGGGAGCGCCTTGCGCGCATCGTCGATACCGACGACAATTTGAACATGACAAACGGCTGGGACGAGGATATGCTCAGTGACGAAACACGCGACATCTTCGGCGCATCGTACTATTGGGTGATGGATCTCGCCGGCTCGGTCTGGGAGCGCGTCATCTCGCCTTCGCGGGCGGATGGGCGTGTCTTTATCGGGTCACACGGCGACGGCACGCTGGCTGATTCAGCACGTGCGACAAACCCGGACTGGCCGCACGGTTATCTGAACCGGGAAGGGCATGGATATCGCGGCGGCGGGTTCTATGACCAGGGACGACCGGTGCACGAGTTTAATCCGTGGAGCCCGGTGGCCTATCGTCGATTTGGCGGATGGTCGGGCTACGACGTACATCGCGCCTACGGATTTCGAGCCGCCAGGAGTGCTGATGGGTGAATCGGCCACAAGGCGAGTAATGTCGGGCATCGCACTCGCACTCGCCATACTTGCGGTGAGCCCGGGCTGTTCTACACCTCAGTCAGATACCGGGACACCGATTGGCGCTGCGACAACCGAGCCTTCGGTCGTGACGTTTCCGGCAACGGATGATGGCGTAGTTGAAGCAGACGACTACCCGGGGGGTGACCCGGCGATCATACTCGTACATGGGGCCCGGTTTACAAAGGAGAGTTGGTCCGATCAGGCGCGCGAATTGTCGGCAATGGGATTCCGTGTGTTGGCGATCAACCTGCGCGGACGCGGCAATTCGACCGGACCAGAAGCTGTGGCACCTGATGAATGGACTGGGCGGCACGACGTGCTCGGCGCCGTTGCGTATCTGCGGTCGTCGGGTTCGCAGTCAATCTTCGCCGTTGGCGGCAGCATGGGCGGTTACGCTGTT
>JAUIJQ010000215.1 GCA_030431165.1 Rhodothermia bacterium
GCTCCGACTCATGCCGCAGCAGCAAGACTTCACGTTGCTCGGTGGGTAGTTGGTCGATGCACTCGGCCAGCCACTCGCGCTGTTCCGAAAGGTGAAGCAGCTCGTCGGTTGAGAGCTCTTCGTCTGGAAGCCTCTCCCAGAACGAATCGCCATCTGCTTCACCAGAGCCGACATCCGACCATTTTTTTCTACTTCGAAGGTGGTCGAGTGCCGCGTTTCTGGCGATCCGCATAACCCAGTTGATCCACTTTCCCTGCCGGGTATAAGAACCGCGGTCATTAGTGAGTGCCCGGATCACCCGGAAGTACGTTTCCTGGAACAGGTCGTTTGCCACGCTTCTATCGCGCACCATACCCATCAGGTAGCCGAAAACGCGCTCCTGGTGCCGCTCAACGAGCCGTCGGAACGCGAGTTCGTCCTGGCTCTCCAGATACTTCGTAACGAGCTGCTCGTCCGTTACATCCATATGGAAATCAGCTATGCCGGATCTTGCCCAATTAACGACAGTCGCCACACTATTATTGTGCCGCACTGCTATGCCGCTTGCAGGTCGTTTACACGACGAAGCAACTCCCCAACCCCATCGACCGGAATGGCTTGCAGGCCAACGGGTTCACCGGTATCCGACCCGGAGGGCACAAGGGCCTTTTTGAATCCCAGCCTGGCCGCTTCCCGAAGTCGATGCTCCATGCGGCCGACGGCCCGCAATTCGCCTGCCAGTCCGACCTCACCGACAACGATCAGTTCCGGCGGCACCGGCACGCCGGTGACGGCCGAAGCAACCGCGGCGAGCACGCCGGCATCAGCGGCCGGTTCATCAACTCTGGATCCGGCGACTGCATTGATAAAGACATCATGGTCACCAATCGGAATGCCCGCCCGCCGTTCGAGAACCGCCAACAACATCTGGAGTCTCGAACGATCAAAGCCCGTCGATGACCGCTGCGGGGTGCCGTATGCACGTTCCGCGACGAGGGCCTGCATCTCAAGAAGAACAGGGCGACTGCCCTCAACTGTACAGACAACCACAGAACCCGAAACGTCGGTCCGACGACAGGCTAGAAAGCGCTCGCTGGGTGAGGTTACCTCGGCGAGGCCCGCCGCTGTCATCTCGAATACGCCGATTTCGTTGCACGATCCAAACCGGTTCTTCACGGCCCGCAGTATCCGAAAAATGTTGTGGCGGTCCCCTTCGAATTGTATCACGGTATCGACGATATGCTCGAGCACTTTGGGACCGGCAACCGCGCCATCCTTCGTCACGTGGCCGACGAGAAAGATCGGCACTTCATGTTTCTTGGCGAGCTGCTGGAGCACGACCGCGCACGACCTCGTCTGGATCACAGATCCCGGTCCACTCGGAATCGATGGATCGTGCAGCGATTGAATAGAATCGACAATGAGGAGGTCGGGCTCGGTCGCGACCACGGCCGATTCGATACGCCGCACGTCAGACTCTGCGTAGACGCGAATCCGCGTGCCGTCTACCCCCAGACGATCAGCGCGCATCCGGATCTGCGCAGGCGACTCCTCCCCTGCTATGTACAGGACGTCTGATCGACGTGATGCGCCCGGTCCATGGGACAAATCAGCAACGCGCAGCATCAGTGTGCTTTTGCCCATTCCCGGCTCACCGGTCAACAGCACGACGGCTCCAGGCACAATGCCGCCACCGAGCACACGATCCAGTTCGCCCGAGCCGGACGTACGGCGTGCAGACGACGACTCCAGTACATCGGATAGTAATTGCGGTGCCGTCGTAATCGACGCACCCGCTGTGTCGCCGACAATCTCCTCGTGCAGCGTGTCCCACTCCTCGCAAGCTGGACACCGCCCCATCCAACGGACGCTCGCGTGGCCGCACGCTGAACAAACGTAGGCCACGCGTGTCTTTCGGGCGGATTTTCCTGTCATTGACCTCATGGTGGTACGCGTGCCGGAACGCTCGTCAGAACGCACGTCAGAACGCATCGCGTTCAAAAGGGTAAGAACGCACCCACGTGTGACAACCCTGTGTCAGCAACTCCCGCCCGATGATGCGGATATCGTGCTGGCGCTTTGGTATTATTGTACCGCCACGCCGACCCTCAAGCCCTCTGTGTCCTCGATCGCCAGCACATGACGGTAACCCTACCCCGGATCCTCGACCCATTCGTTTCTCTCGGCCGATTCGCACTACTGCTGGCACGCGCTTTCCGGTCGGTGGCCGAGCTTGGTCGCTACTCGAAGAACATCTTTGAACAGATGGTGCGAATTGGCATCGAGTCAATCCCCATTGTCGCACTCGCGGCCTTGTTCTCCGGTGCCGTCACGACGGTCCAGACAGCGCACCAGCTCGTTTCCCCGTTCATCCCCGTCAGCATCATCGGGGCCGTCGTGGTGCCGTCTGTGATCCTTGAGCTTGGGGCCGTGGTAACGGGCTTCCTGCTTGCCGGGCGCGTCGGCGCACGAATCGCCGCCGAGCTTGGAACCATGCGCGTTACCGAACAGATTGATGCGCTCGAGGCGATGGGACTTAATTCCGTCGGATATCTCATCGTGCCTCGCGTCGTTGCCGGGGTGATCATGTTTCCCGTCCTCTACATCGTGGCCTGTGTCGTCGCGATCGCGGGCGGCATCTTCGTCGGGCACTACACCGGCGAGGTCCCCGCGGGTGAGTTCATCGCCGGAGCACGCGAATTCTTCCGCCCGTTTGACGCCGTGTTCGGCCTGATCAAGTCGCTGGTGTTCGGGTTCGTCATCACGGCCATTTCGTGCTACAAGGGCTACTATACTCGCGGCGGCGCCGAGGGCGTAGGCCGCGCGACAACCGAAGCAGCCGTTACGAGCTGCGTGTACATACTCCTGGCTGACCTCATTCTCGCGTCGACCCTGCTGTAGCCGCAGATCATGATCCAGCTCAGAGACATCTACAAGAGTTTCGGTGGCACACCCGTCATCAAGGGAGCCACGCTTGACGTCAAAGAGGGTGAGACCCTCGCTGTGATCGGCCGGTCGGGCTCCGGCAAGAGCGTGCTCATGAAGCACATGATCGGGTTGCTGAAGCCAGACTCCGGCTATGTACTCGTCGATGGCGTCGACATCAACAAGCTTGCCTATCACGAGCTCCAGAAGCTGCGCAGAAACTTCGGCGTCCTCTTTCAGGGCGGCGCGCTGTTCGATTCGATGAACTCATTCGATAACGTTGCTTTTCCACTGCGGTCGTTCTCGAAGAAGTCGGAGGCTGACATCAAACGTGATGTCCTTGAGTGCCTCGACATGGTAGAACTTCCCGACGTCGGCCCGAAGTTTCCGCCCGAGTTGTCCGGAGGGATGCAGAAGCGCGTCGCGCTTGCACGGGCAATAGCAATGCGACCGCGATACATCATGTATGACGAGCCCACGAGCGGGCTCGACCCGGAGACGTCAAACGTAATTGATCAGATGATCAAGAGTCTCGCGGTGCGCCTCAACGTGACCAGCGTCGTGGTGACCCACGACATGCACTCTGTTCTGACCACCGCTGATCGGGTCGCATTTATCAACGAAGGCCGGATCTGGTGGGTCGGATCGATCCCGGACCTGCACGAGTGCGCTGACGACACACTGATCAACTTCGTGCGTGCGAACGAGTATCAGATTGGCGCGGGCGGCGCATCGGGTAACAGACCGCACCAATCCGTCGTACCGCGTCAGACCAATTGACCCCCACACCCCGTTGAAATACTCGAACGAACTTAAAGTTGGCGTTGCGATTGTTCTTGCGGTCGTCGCCTTTGTCCTCGGCACACGGTACTTCAAAGATGTGCCGTTGCTCACCGGTATGTATGACATGTACACCGAGGTACAGGACGCCAAGGGCCTCATTCCGGGCAACCCGGTACGCGTCAACGGCGTGAAGGTCGGGTCGGTGCGCAGCGTCGAGTACAGGCAGGAAGCCGGCCTCGTGCACGTTGCGTTTCGGATCAACAACAGGGTTTCCCTCCCCGAGGGCACGTCGTGTTCCATCACGGGGATTGATGCATTGACGGGTGTGCGCATAGAGCTTGAGCTTGCGCCCGCCGGCGGACCAACCTTGCCGCCCGGCAGTCTTGTCCCGGCCAGTTCGGGAGACGAGGACTTCGCGAGCGAGTTGGTCGCACGTGCCCCGCTTCTCGTTGATCGCGTGGACTCCGTTCTCTTTGGCATTGAGGGAACGATCGGCGATGTGCGGCAGATGGCGTTTGACCCAAGCTCAGACCTGCGCATGTCTATGGCGGCCCTGCGGCAGAGTGCAAACACGTTGAACACACTGCTGCGCGAAGAGAAGTCCAACATATCCTCGATTCTGGCAAACGTCGACACGTTGACGGGTGACCTTTCGCAGCTCACCTCTGAAAAGGGTGACTCGATCGGCGTCGCGATTTCCCGCCTTAACGCGTCGATGGCGTCAATGGAGCAGACGATGGCGTCGCTTCAGGCGACAACGACCAAGCTCGACGGCATCCTGCAGCGGATCGACGACGGTTCGGGCACACTTGGCCGGTTGGTTAATGACCCCGAGCTCTACGTGCGGCTCGACAGTCTCCTGACCAGCGTTGACGGCCTGGTATCCGACTTCAAGAATAACCCGCGTCGCTACCTGCGCGAGATGAAGATCGTTGACCTGTTCTGATCACGTTGACTCATTACGTACAACAGATTCATGACCCGGCAAGACTACGACAACGCGCTGGCGCTGCTTCACGAATGGACTGAGGGTGACTCGTTGCGCCGTCACGCGTACGCCGTCGAGGCGGCCATGGCGCACTACGCCAGGCTCTCCGGGGAGGACGAGTATTTGTGGCGGATTACGGGCCTTCTGCATGACATGGACTACGAGAAGCACCCGACGCCCGAGGAGCACCCGTTTGTCGGGATCGAAGAGCTGCGCCGCCGGGGATATCCGGAAGAAATGCTCGAGGCAATCCTGGGGCACGCCACCTATTCGGGCGTAGCCCGTACAACGCCTATCGCGAAGACGCTGTTTGCCGTGGATGAGCTGGCTGGCTTCATCACCGCCGTCGCGTACGTTCGACCGTCGAAACTGGAGGGGCTTACTCCGAAGTCGGTCAAGAAGAAGCTGAAGGACAAGCGATTCGCCGCTGCCGTTTCGCGCGACGACATCCGGATGGGTATCGACGAACTGGGGATCGACATGGACGAGCATATCCGGAACGTGATTGAAGGTATGCAGGCAGACGCGGCGCGCATTGGATTGGCATGATGACTGGAGACCCCTTGTCAGAGCCCGAATCAACTGAGCCCGCGATTCCGCCGTCGGAAGTCGAGGACGCTGCGGTTTCCGCTGACGAGCAGATCCAGGACGACCTCAGCCGGGTGCGGTCGCTGACGCGACACCGCGCACGCGATTTGCGAACGCTGTTTGCGCTCTACGTACGACGTCATCTCCCCGAACAGAGCAAGTCTCCGGCGGTGGCCGACGAGCCCCCGCGCTTTGTGGGTGGTCATGCGAAGCTGCTCCCGTTGCTGCGTTTTATTCCCTGGATCCTGGGGGCCGCATTTATTGCCTCGTTCTTCTGGGATTTTGACGGAGTCCAGATAGCACTCGGCGGTCGCGCGCTGGCACTCGAAGGACTGCTGCGAATTCTGGCGGTCAGTGGCCTCATCGGATTCCTGACTAACTGGCTCGCGATCACGATGTTGTTTAATCCGCGATCAGCGCGACCTGTCTTCGGGCAGGGCCTGATTCCGGCACAGCGGGAGCGGGTGATCTACCGACTCGCCAAAGCCGTGTCAGATGAATTGATCAACGAGGACATCATCAAGGCGAGGATCGAAGCGTCGGGAGTAATCCCGAAGTATCGTGAGATGGCCATGTCGGTTGCCCGTGGCGTCCTGGAAGACCCGGACTTTCGCACCGACCTGAAGGGAATGGCCGTCGATTATGTGAACCAGGTCTTGTCCTCTGACCGGGTGCGCGAGCGCATCGTGGCAATCGCCATCGAGAAACTCGAAGAGCAGATGGGCGAAGGGTTATCGGCCATAGCCCTTCGCGTGTATCGCTACCTCAACGAGGAAACCCTTCGACGGAAGCTCGACCAGGCGGTGCGGGAGCTTCCGCAGTCCCTCGACAACGTCGTTGACACCCCCAGCATCCAGGAGAACGCCCCGACGCTGCCGTCGAGAACGCTCCGCCAACGACGGATGGGGGCCGCAGCGCCGGCGGCGGACTCCGGGTCGTCG
>JAUIJQ010000216.1 GCA_030431165.1 Rhodothermia bacterium
CGTATGTGATCTACACCTCAGGTTCCACCGGCGAACCCAAAGGCGTGGTTGTTCGACACGAAAATGTCGGCAACTTCTTCATCGGGATGGACGGTTCGATCGGGACCGGTGCCGCAGGTCGTTGGCTGGCCGTGACGAGTCTTTCGTTTGACATTTCGGTGCTCGAGCTGTTCTGGTCACTTGCTCGCGGCTTCGACGTGGTCATCCACTCCCCGATGCAGTCACCGAGCCAGTCCGTCACCGGAACCACCCGCATCTCGCAGCGCTCCGGTCCAGTCGACTTCAGCCTCTTCTTCTTTTCAAGCAGTGAAGACGCTGAGCCCGGTTCAGATGCCTACAGTCTCCTCATGGACTCTGCCCGTTTTGCCGACATCAACGGCTTTGCAGCCGTATGGACGCCGGAAAGACACTTCCATGCATTCGGCGGGCTGTTTCCGAACCCGGCGGTTGTCGGAGCAGCGCTGGCTGCACAAACAGAACACGTCCAGATCAGAGCTGGAAGTTGCGTGTCGCCACTGCATCATCCAGTGCGAATAGCGGAGGACTGGTCGGTCGTCGATAACCTGTCGGATGGCCGCGTGGGAATCGCATTCGCCGCAGGCTGGCAGCCTCACGATTTTGTGCTGATGCCGCAGAACTACGCCGACCGCAAGCGCATCATGTACGAGCAGGTGACCGCGGTCCGGGCACTGTGGCGTGGCGAGGCGGTATCCTTTCCGGGCCACGACGGCGAACCAGTCGCGGTTTCGACGCTCCCCCGCCCGGTTCAAACTGAGCTTCCGGTCTGGATCACGGCCGCGGGAAATCCAGAAACCTTTCGCGCAGCAGGCGAAGCCGGATACAACATCCTGACCCATCTGCTCGGCCAGTCAATTGCTGAACTGGCCGATAAGGTCGCCGAATACCGAGCCGGACGCGCGGCGGCTGGGCATGTCGGACCGGGATACGTTTCGGCGATGATACACACCTTTGTCCATCCGGATGCTGAGTACGCCGAACGGACGGTTCGTGAGCCACTGAAGACGTATCTGCGTTCTGCGATAGGCCTCGTGCAGGACGCGGCGTGGAGTTTCCCAACGTTCAAGGATAGGACCATCGATGATGCCGGCCGCTTTACGCTGGACCACCTGTCCGAAGAAGATGTTGATGCAATTCTTGATCACGCATTCGAACGGTACTACCGATCAAGCGGTCTGTTTGGAACGCCCGACGCCTGTCTCGACACCATCGGTCAGTTGGTCGATGCCGGTATAAATGACATCGCGTGTCTCGTCGATTTTGGCATTGATGCGGACGTCGTGCTTGGTGGACTGCGCCACCTTGCCGACCTGCAGAAAAGAGCGCAGACAGTTGGGAGACGCGAAGCAGCCGACGGCGAGACGGTTTCTGACGCGATACAGAAGTACGGCGTGACCCACCTTCAATGCACTCCGTCCCTCGCCCGGCTGATCCTGGAGGAAGCAGGGCACGTGCAGGCACTCTCGCAGTTGCAGCAGGTGCTCGTCGGCGGGGAGATCTTGTCACCGTTGCTCGCTCGTCGACTGCGGATGACCGTGCGGGGCGACCTGTACAATATGTACGGGCCGACAGAAACCACCATCTGGTCAACAACGGATCGCGTGAGCAACGACGGACCCGTTGTACCCATCGGTGTACCGATAGCAAACACCAAACTATACCTGGTCGACATGGATCAACAGCCAGTCCCCGCAGGCTACGCGGGAGAGCTGTTGATTGGTGGGGCATCAGTAGCGTCGGGATACCTGAATCGAGAAGACGAGACGCGGGCCCGTTTTTTCGCTGACCCTTTTGCTTCTTCCGGCGCGGTATACGTCACGGGAGACCGATGCCGCGTGCTGGATGACGGCCGCGTTGTCTTTCTGGGTCGTTCCGATGGCCAGGTAAAGGTAAACGGCTACCGCATTGAGCTTGGCGACATCGAACACGCGATGGAATCAGTCGATGGCATAACACACGCGGTGGCGCACGTAGCGGGCCAATCCGGGACGGCCGTAATACAAGCGTTCTACCTAACGGACGAAGGCGTGACGGTCAACAGGACCAAGGTGCGTGAGGCGCTGGCGGCGTTGCTGCCTGACTACGCAATACCGTCGATGATCGAAGAGGTCGAATCGCTCCCCTTGACTATCAACGGCAAGATTGATCGAACGCGCCTGACCAACTTGAGGGCCCGAGGTGGGCCCGGAAACGGAGCCGCGGTACGATCAACCGTCGGCAATGTAACCGTCGGACGAACAGCTCCCGGACTGCAGCCGTCGACAAGCGTCCAGAGGCAGATCGCAGACGTGCTCGCGCAGTTGCTTCAGCGTGATTCGGTTGCACTTGACGATAACTTCTTCGACATCGGAGGCCATTCATTGCTTGCCGTTCAGGTGATTGCTCAATTATCTGCGGATTTTGGTCACGAGGTGTCGTTAGTTGACTTTTTCCGCTACCCTACCGTGCGCAGTCTCGCTGAATTCCTTGACGCCGATGGCACAACCGAGAATAGCCAGGCACTGACAGCGGGCGCGTCCAGGGCACAGGCGCGCCGAGCCGCAATTCAGCGGCGAAGCCGATAGAGGACTTGCCGTTGAAAAACGACATGGACCCAACAGCAACATCCGGCGAGTACTCGGGCAATGAGATCGCCATTATCGGGATGGCATGCCGATTCCCCGGTGCGCCCGATGTTGATTCGTTTGCGGTAAACCTCGATCGCGGTGTCGAGTCGATTCGGGCGTTCACGGTTGACGAGCTGCGCGACAGGGGCATCTCGGAATCTCTTCTGCGTGACCCGGATTACGTACGCGCAAACGGCGTATTGGAAGGGATCGATCTCTTCGATGCCGATTTTTTCGGATTCAGTGCCCAGGATGCCGCCATCATGGATCCGCAGCATCGGCTATTCATGGAATGCGCGTGGCAGGCACTCGAGCACTCGGGATACGACCCCGCGCGGTACGACGGTGCTATCGGGGTTTTTGGCGGATCGGGCATGACCGCCTACATGATGTACAACCTCGTGACGAATCCGGAGCTCATGGATTCGGTGGGCGAATTTCTGGTGCGTCACACGGGGAATGACAAAGATTTCCTGTGCACCCGGATCTCTTACCTCTTCAACCTACGCGGGCCCAGCATCAACGTCCAGACGGCGTGCTCTACGTCCCTTGTCGCAGTCCATCTTGCCGCGCAGCACCTGCTCTCCGGTGAATGCGACATGGCACTGGCGGGCGCGGTCACGCTGCAGATCGATCAGATGAAGGGGTATCTGTACAAGGACGGAGAGATCCTGTCGCGAGACGGACATTGCCGACCATTCGACGCCGAAGCATCCGGGACCGTTTTTGGTTCGGGCGCGGGGCTCGTCGTACTGAAGCGACTGGACGACGCCATCCGCGATCGCGACACGATCCACGCTGTCATGCGGGGCTCAGCAGTGAACAACGACGGCGCCGTCAAGGTCAGTTACCTGGCGCCGAGTGTTGATGGCCAGGCGAGCGCCATCGCTGAAGCAATAGCAATATCCGGCGTTGATCCGTCAAGCGTTGGTTTCATCGAGGCACACGGAACGGGCACCCCGGTTGGCGACCCCATTGAAATGGAAGCGCTGCACCAGACGTACGGTCGTGGAGACAGTACAGCGCCGTGCGCAATTGGCTCCGTGAAGTCAAACATCGGCCACCTCGATACCGCCGCCGGCATTGCCAGCTTGATCAAGGCGGTGCTTGCACTTCGATCAGGCGTGATTCCTCCCACGCTTCACTTCGATCAACCCAACGACGCGCTGAGGTTGACCGGTAGCCGCTTCTTCGTCAACAGTACACCCGCCCCCTGGCCGGCTGTGTCGGATCTACGCCGAGCCGGCGTCAGCTCACTCGGTGTCGGAGGCACAAACGCGCATGTCGTCCTCGAACAGGCGCCCGACCCCGAGGCGTCGCGTTCAGATCCAATGCGCGATTCCGAACGAGCGGGTCGGCGACACTATCTCCTGCCGATTGCCGCTCGCACACCTGGCGCGCTCCGGGCCGCGGCAAACCGATTGTCGGATCACCTGCTGTCATCTGAAACGCCGCTCCCATCAGCCGCCTACACCCTCTCAGTTGGTCGTGCGGAATTTCCGCACAGGGCGGTCGTCGTGGCAAACGAAACGCTGGACGCCGCGCGAAAACTGAGATCGCTCGCATCCGGCAGTGACCTCCGGCCGGCGCCGTCGTCGGCCACTCCGGTCTTCCTCTTCTCCGGGGGCGGCGCGCAGCACCCCGGCATGGGGGCCGGACTATACGAAGCGCATCCCGTTTACCGGGATGCTATCGATCGGTGTCTCTCCCACTTGAAAAGCCGCGGCTACGGGCATCAAGCGGAGTTGGTCGCAATTGTTACCGACAAGGCGGGTGCCGCGCCAACCGGTGATTCGATTGCCGCGCGCCCCTCTCTTGCACTGCCCGCGCTGTTTGTAACGCAATACGCGGTGACGCAGTGGTGGCAGTCACGCGGGATTGAGCCGCTGGCGCTGCTCGGACACAGCATGGGCGAATACACCGCCGCGTGCGTTGCGGGTGTTATGACGCCGGAGGACGCTCTGGATATCGTGGCCAGGCGAGGCGCGTTGTTCGAGAGCCTGAGTCCAGGTGGTATGCTGAGCGTGGCGCTTGGAGAGGACGAGTTATCGCCTTACCTCGACGACGGACTCGCGCTAGCCGCGGCAAATGGCCCGAGCCTTTCCGTCGCATCTGGTCCACAACCCGCGATCGACGAACTGGAGCGTCGGCTAACCAGAGACGGAATCAGCTGCGACCGTGTTCGTATCGACGTCGCGGCTCATTCACCAATGGTGGAGCCCATTCTTGCTGCGTTCAGAGAGGCGGTTGAACAGGCCGACCTGAAGCCGCCGACCATCCCGGTACTCTCAAATGTGACCGGCACCTGGATGACGGATGCAGATGCCGTTGATCCCGACTACTGGGTGCGACATCTGAGAAGTACGGTACGCTTTGCGGCCGGCGTCAATCAGCTTCTGGATCTCGCAGATCCGGTGCTCATAGAGGTGGGCCCTGGACGCACGCTGACAACTCTCGCAAAGCAGGCCGATGCGGCCAACCGCGCGAGGTATGTGGTGTCGATGCGTCACGCCACCGAAGATCGTCCTGATGATGCGTGTATTCAGGAAGCACTAGGTGGCGCATGGGTGGCCGGCCTCGCAGTTGACTGGACGCGTCATTATGCCGACCAAGACGTCAGGCGCATACCGCTGCCCACGTATCCCTTTGAGCGTCGCTCGTATTGGATCTCCCCCGGGTCGGGCAGCGCCGTCGCTCCGGGCGTCCCCCCTACCGCTGAGCACGAGCTGCAGATCAGAAAGCGGACAAATCTCGCATCCTGGATTTACAAACCCCGATGGGTACCCACTGTCACCCGCCCTATTCGTGTCTCTGACAAGGTCAGGCGGTTTGTCGTGGTCTCTGACACCACCGGTGCCGCCGGGTCCGTCGCAAAGTCACTTCGTGGTGACGGTCATCACGTGGTACTCGTCCAACCCGACCGCGAGTCACTGTTTGATGTTGTCGGTTCCCGCAGCGCCGAGTCGGCCGTCACCGACATCGTGGTACTTAGTCCACTCGACACGTCGGGAATACAACTCTCCGAGACGAACTCATGGAACGCGCTCAAGTCGACGTTCTTTGCCGTACTGCATGCAACGCAGGCGGCGGCAGAAGCCGGGTTGGCACGACTGCGCGTGTACGTGTTCAGTCGCGGGGCCGTTCGTGCCGGCGACGCTGACGCTGGGCCAAATCCATGGGGCGCCGTTTTACCCGGCGAGGTGGGCGTCCTCGCCAAGGAGCTGCCCGACTACGACTGGCTCCATCTCGACCTGTCGTCAGAGGTAGGCGGACCTGAACTCGCCACGGAGGTAGTGCGCACACTGTCGTTTGAACCGGGATCACGGGAGGGCCTTTCACCGGTGCGCGTGCGCCGAGGGACGGATCTGTTGACACTCCGGATGGAGGAGGCAACGCCGCCGCTCCACACAAGCTTGATTCGCCGCGGGGGAACGTACGCGTTTACCGGCGGGCTCGGCGGTGTTGCACTTGCACTGGCGCGTGAGTTCGTTGAACGATACGATGCCAGGGTGGTGCTGCTGTCCCGTACACCCTTCCCGGAACGAACGCTCTTGCCCGAGATCGAGGGATCCGACGTAC
>JAUIJQ010000217.1 GCA_030431165.1 Rhodothermia bacterium
CCAGATCAACAAGGTCACCAACTCTAAAGGGTTTGAAAATCATAAGCATGACCCCCGAAGCCAAATGTCCCAAATTTCCCTGGAGCGCCATTCCCACAGCGAAGGCAACAGCCGAGAATATCGCAATAAAAGAGGTGGTCGCCACCCCGAACATCGCGGCCACACTTAAGAGCAGCAAAACTTTAAGAGTTATTCCAAACAAGCTGCTCAGGAACTTGGCGAGAGAAATGTCTATATTCCCTTTTTGCAAACGTCTGTTCAGCCAGCCTACGAGAATGCGAATAATCCAAAAGCCAATTATTAGTGTGAGGATAGCACCAACAATTTTTGGCACATACCCGATCAAAACGCTTCCCAGTGCTTCGATTTGTGTCAATCCTTTTTCCATTCTGATTGTTTTAAGAAAGTAAGTAGTAATTGATATTTTGGACGTGACTATTGCTAATAGTCACACATCACAAAACTAGAGAATTGACCCAAAGCGAAAAAAGCCAGTATTGAAGGCGTGGCTGGTGGCTTTGCTACTGGCGTATTGTCTGCCAGAGCGCAATGGGAAGCAGAAGCTCGACCTTCGGTGACGCTAAACGGCGAGAAATACAACACGGTCGATTACGATGGTGTGGATTTTTGGCCCCCAGGTTGGATTTGACGCTTCCCTCGACGCCTTCACGCTGGGCGCGTTTGCGATGGTCACCAACATGATTGCGAGCCTGCCCGAACTCCGCTTTCTGGCAGAAGCAGCTTATGGCATTGGCCTCGACGACAATGCCTTCGACTACTCGACGTTTCGCGTTGGTGTCATGGCGGCGTATCTCGTTCTGGCAACCGACGCATTTAGCGTACTCCCAATTGCCGGCCTTGGATACCACCGCCTGACAGTCGAAGACTCGTTCGGATTCGGCATCACGGCGAGCGGATCAGACATTGCGCTTGTCATTGGCGGCATGATCGTGTTCGGCAAGATCAATGCACGCCTTACCCTCAACGCCGGAGGTGTTTCAGACATCAGCGCGACCGTCGCGTACGGCTTTGGTGGCTGAGGTCACAAGCTGAATTCTGACGAGCTGGTCTGAGAAGGCGCGGCTTCGCGAAGAATAAGGCGCGGGATCCGATATCGGGTCCCGCGTTTTTTTGTGTTTGCAGATCCTGCGGCAGGGCCGGGCAAATCTCTACGTCGGCCGTTCGCGCCAGACACCTGAGCCGGGCCAGATCCGCACAAGCCCGAGCACTGCGCGTATGAGGATCCACAACGCCGTAGCCAGCCACACAAGCGTCAGCGCATCCGGACCGCGTTCGTCGATCAGATAGATGGCGACCGCACCAATTGCCGTCGCGACGATCATGGCGTTGCGCAGGTACCGGTAGTCGCCGGTCCCCCAGTGTATCCCATCCGTACCAAACGAGAGGGCATTCAGCGGCTGGGATACGGCTGCGATCAACCACGCAGTACCAAACACGGCAAACGCGGATTCAGGTACAAAGACCTGCTTAACGACGGCCGTCGATAACAACATCGCGGCGCCAAGCACTACGCCCGTACCAAGGCTCCACTGGCAGACGACAACCGCGACGCGGCGCGTCTGTTCGCGACTGCCCGCGCCGAGAAAGTATCCGATGAGACTCTGGCCGGTGATCGCAAACGTGTCGAGGAATAACGCGGTGAACATCCAGACCTGGCGAATCGCCTGATGGGCCGCGCCCGCCTCGGCGCCGATTTTTGTGGCAGCACGCGTCCCCAGCAAGAGGAACAGCGTCAGACTGCCGGTGCGCACAAACAGGTCGCCACCAATGCGGAGCATAGCCAACGCACCGCCAAGCTGGAAGCGGCCCGGCCGACCAAGCCGCCGGTACACAAGCCACACCGCCCACAACGCCCCGACCCACTGACTGATTGCGCTCGCAGCCGCTGCGCCCGCAACACCAAAACCCTCCATGCCGCCAAATCCGAAAATCAGCGGATAGTCGAGCGCGACGTTTAATCCGTTAATCAACAACGCAACCCAGAGCGGCGACCGCATATCCTGTACCCCGCGCAGCGCCCCGAAGCAGACGATCGTGACAAGCACCGCGGGCGCCCCCCAGAGTCGAACGCGCATGTATGACACTGCGTGGTCAAAGACAGCCCCCGACGCCTCCATCGCGCTCGCCGCCGCGGGAATCAGCAACCAGCCCACGGCGATGACGAGTACCGAGAACACACCAGCCAGCGCCAGCGCAACACCCGTCGTATCCGCCGCGGCGCCTCTTTCACCGCGACCCAAATGCTGCGCGACACTGGTCTGCGTTCCGATGCTCAGGAAGTTGAAGATCCAGAAGATCGAACTAAGCGCGATCGTGCCCACACCAAGTGCGGCGAGCGGCTCTGCTCCAAGACGCGCCACAAACGCGGTGTCAACCAGCCCCGTGACGGGCTCCGCGACCAGCGAAAAAAGTACCGGCACCGACAACCCGATAAGTGTTCGGTGCGGATGCGCGACGAAGGGATGCGCTGTCGTCATCGACACTCAGATACCCAGCCGGTGCAGCAGGGCCGATATCCGCCCCCGCCAGCCAAGTCCGTAGCCGTGCCCCTCGACCGTACCCTGCCCGACGTGGTGGACGTACTCCTCGATCGGATACTCGATGAGCCGTAGCCCTCGCTGCACCGCGGCCTCGCAGTTGCGAAGGTTCGGCGTTCCGTGGTGCTCAAACGGCGGGAGCGTGAGGTAAAGCGAGCGATCAAACAGTTTGTATGGGACCCAGCACACCTGCACCGGTCCGTCAGCGGATACAAACCCGCGCCGGCTTACACGCAGCACCCGACCCGCAGCGTAGTGTGTCGGGTCAGAATCCAGCGCATCAACCATCGACTCCAGGAATCCGGCGCGACGCGTCTCGGTATCGGAGTCGAGCGCAAAAACATACCGCGTGTTGATCAGGCGCCTGACGGCAAGGTGCATAGCCGGCCCGTGGTAGCAGTTCTCGTCCAGGCGATGAACACGCACCGCATCGCCATGCCGCTCTTCCAACGCATCGAGCCGCCGTGGCGAATTCCCGCGTGAGCCGTTGTCCACAACGAGCACTTGGACAGCCGGGTAGTGCGCCCGAAACGTATCCACCGCCGCGTCAAGCAGGTCGGGTGTCTGGAAGTGAGTTATCAGGACCGTGACGTCCATGTGTGCGCGAGCAACTTTTCAGCGTGTGACGGATAACACGAGCGCAATCCGCCCTCAGTATCCCTGTCGTGAGCAGCCCGAAAATACACCAGTTTGACGTCATCGTGGTTGGCGGCGGGCACGCCGGCACCGAAGCCGCCGCAGCCGCCGGCCGTGCCGGACTGCGCACCCTGCTGATCACGATGAACCTCAACGCCATCGGGCAGATGTCGTGTAACCCCGCCATCGGCGGCATCGGCAAAGGACAGATCGCCCGGGAGATCGATGCGCTCGGCGGATTGATGGGGGTCGCCACCGACCGCGCCGGCATCCAGTTCCGGATGCTCAATCAGAGCAAGGGGCCCGCCGTCTGGAGCCCGCGGGCCCAGTGTGATCGCATGCTGTATGCGGCAACAATCCGCGGCATGCTCGAGCAGATCCCGTCCCTCTTTATGCGCGCTGACATGGTGACGGACCTGGTTGTGGATGGCGACCAGGTCACCGGCGTTGTAACACAGCTCGGCCAGACATACACCGCACGCGCCGTGATCCTGACGAGCGGCACCTTCATGAACGGACTCATCCACATCGGCTCCCGCAACTACGGTGGCGGTCGGATGGGCGAGCGCGCATCTACCGGGCTGACAGGCGCCCTGCACAACCTCGGCTTTGAAAGCGGTCGACTAAAGACCGGCACACCGCCCCGCATCGACGGACGCTCGATCGACTACACACGCGTCGAAGAGCAACCCGGGGACCCCGAGGCAAGTCCGTTTTCGTACCTAACCGACACGCTGCCTGACGAACAGCTTAGCTGTTGGATCACGTACACGAATCCGGAGACACACGACATCCTGCGAACCGGTTTCGACGAAAGCCCGATGTTTGCGGGCCGCATCAAAGGCCGCGGGCCGCGCTACTGTCCGTCGATCGAAGACAAAATTGATCGGTTTGCCGACAAAGACCGACACCAACTGTTCCTCGAGCCAGAGGCGTGGGACACGTACGAAGTGTATGTCAACGGCTTCTCGACGAGTCTGTCGGAAGAGGTTCAGACGGCGGCGCTGCGCCGGGTGCCCGGCCTCGAGGAAGCGCACATACTGCGGCCAGGCTACGCGATAGAGTACGACTACTTCCCGCCGTACCAGATCCGCTATTCGCTTGAAACAAAGAACGTACGGGGACTCTTTTTCGCCGGACAGATCAACGGGACGACCGGCTACGAGGAGGCGGGCGCGCAGGGTTTGATTGCCGGGATAAACGCGATGCGGTATATACGAAATGAGGAGCCCGTCGTCCTGAAACGGTCCCAGGCCTACATCGGCGTTTTGATCGATGACCTCGTTGCGAAAGGCACCGATGAACCGTATCGGATGTTCACTTCGCGCGCTGAGCATCGCATGTTACTGCGGCAGGACAACGCCGACTTCAGGCTGACCGAACTGGGCCACCAACTTGGCATCGTGTCGGATGCGCGTTATCGACGCATGACGGATCGCCGTGACGCAATTGACCGCGTGCGGACGTTTGTCAACGGCCACAACGCACCACCCGGCCGCGTAAACGACTATCTCCGGGCTCAGGGCACAGCCGAGATCAAGCGACCCGAGCGACTGGCGAAGGTTGCGCTACGCCCGGAGGTTACGCTGGCTGATTTGCTCGACGCGTCGGGCCATCGGGATGCGCTTTGGGCTGAACAGCGCGGACAACCGACATCCGATGACGGAACGGCTGCGCGCGAAGAAAATGCGCTGCTGCAGTTTGTCGAAACGGAGCTCAAGTATGCCGGATACCTCGACCGTGAGATGGAGCTCGTCGAAAAGATGGCGCAGCTCGAACGGTGGTCGGTCCCAAGTGACTTTGACTATGAGAGCGTTAACAACATAACCATGGAAGCACGCGAGAAGCTCTCCAGGATTCGCCCAGACAACCTCGGGCAAGCCTCGCGCATCAGCGGTGTGAGTCCGTCAGACATCTCGGTGTTGATGGTGTTGTTGAAGAAGTATCCGCGACGCGTCACGGCATGATCGGGGAGTTCGAGCCGTCGCTTCGTGCGTATCAGGACCTACTGTTCGAGTGGAACGGCAAGGTCAATCTGGTGTCGCGTCGGCTGGGGCGCGCCGACCTGTGGGACCACATCCAGCACTGCCTCGCAATTGTTGCCGGTCACACCTTCCCGGCCGGCGCACGTCTCGTGGACTGGGGCACGGGGGGCGGACTCCCGGCGATCCCGCTTGCAATTGTGCAGCCCCACGTGACCATTACGGCTGTTGACTCAACGCTGAAGAAGGTCAACGCTGTCAACGACATGGCACGTGCGCTTGGGCTGACGAACGTGCATGCCGAGCATGCGCGCGCTGAGTCGTGGCAGGGTAAGACGGACTACTCTGTTTCGCGAGCAACGGCCCCGCTTGTGAATCTGTGGAGCTGGCATCGGCGCGCCTCTGGAGGTCCGCGTCGAGTCGCTCGAGACATCGCTAATAACGGTGACGTCGATGTCGAGTCGGAAGCCGAATACTGGCCGCGCGGACTCATCACGCTGAAGGGCGGCGACTTATCGGCAGAGATCGCGGATCTGCGGAGGCAGTTCCCCCATGTGCAAGTAACCCAAACCGCACTCGGCGCGGGATACGAGGACAAGTACCTGGTGTTGGTTCAGAAGGCATCTCGTAGAGAGTAACCCTGGACCAACTCTGCCGTAGACGTTCGAGTACGTGTTAAACCGGCCGCCAACGGGAATTGACCCGGTGAGTGGTCTGCAAAACCCGACGAACATGCCTTTATCGAGTCTGCTTCTTTTGTTGTTGATCGCTTCGATCTGCGGCGGTATCGGTCAGAGCCTGGCCGGCTACTCGTTCGGCGGCTGCATCGTATCGATCTTCATCGGCTTTGCCGGTGCCTGGATCGGTATGTGGATCGCCGGTGAGTTTGGCCTGCCCGAGTGGTTCACGATCAACGTCGGCGGACGACCCTTCCCGGTTGTGTGGTCAGTGATCGGCTCGTTCCTGTTCTCAGTGGTCG
>JAUIJQ010000218.1 GCA_030431165.1 Rhodothermia bacterium
CGCCGCAGGCGTTGCTGGATCAGTGGGACAAGTTCATGGCACAGCTTTCCGAACATGAACTGTGGCATGCCGAAACGTCACGGCGCGGCAACGACGAGATCTACCATGCCGTCAGGAACATGCAGGGCGGCTCCTGCGAAGCACTCGATGCCAGGGCACGCCGGGAAATCGACAAGCTGTCGGCGGCGATTGAACGTCGCAACGAAGAGTACGATCGATTGACGGATCACGGTCGAAAAGAGGGCATCGTCTGGATCTATTGACGTGGCACTTCATCGCCAATTTTGGTATCCTCGATGCGTTCGCTGAACGTCATACGTTGCCACCATGTTTGCTGCCAGAACGCTCGAATCAGGCCACACCGCCTCTGTTGATGTCCTTCGCTCCGAAGAGGCGTCCACTATCCTCCAGATCATCGCGATCATTGGTTTTGCCGCGCTGACTGCGCTTGGTGCCCAGTTCCGCGTGTACCTCTGGGAAGTGCCGTTTTCGCTCCAGACGCTGGCCGTTTACGGCAGTGGTCTTTTTCTCGGATGGCGAAACGGTTTGCTCGCTCAGGCGCTCTACCTCACAGCCGGGCTGTTTCTGCCCGTTTTTGCGGGCGAGGGGCACGGCCTTGCGTACCTCGCCGGAGCCATGAGCACCGGCTACCTGCTCGGGTATCCGGCTGCGGCAGCAGTTGGCGGATTGCTTTCGTCCCGTTGGAATTCCGGCGTTGGTACCTACCTCTCGCTTGCGGCTGCGTCGCTGGTTCTGTTCACATGCGGCGTTACATGGCTGCACTACGCCGCTGGTCACGACTCCTGGCTGACGTCACTTGATCGCGGCTGGTTGCGGTTCCTGCCGATTGACGCCGTCAAGATTCTGGCGGTCACCTTCGTCTATGCCGGTGCGCGACGCGCCACGCGTCGCTAATCACAGCGGCTCGCAATTCTCCACTCCTCCGTTGCACCCGAACGGCCCGGTCCTTGCGTCGTTGAAGTCCAAATGACGCACCAGGCGGTGAGCCCGCGCGAATACCCGTGAATCGCCGCCGTTCGGTTTCGGTGTACACTGGTTGTATACCCTGCTATACGTAGCTGTACGCAGTTGTGGTGACTGTACACAGTTGTGGTAGCTGTACGCTGCTGCGTTGCCGCACGCGCTGGCACGATTCCGGTGATGGTGTCGTCAGGATGTCGAGGAGAGAACGACGATGAAGGCGATCATTCGGCAAACGACAACCATGCTGCTGCTACTTGCGCTCGCGCCGGCGGCGATGAGATCTACTGTTGCACAGCCGGTCCGCACGGTTTCTGTGCTCGAGCAGCCGTCCATCAAGGAACTGGCGACGGTTGGTATGGACCACCTGTACGACCTCCGGTTTGACGAGGCGCAGCGTGCGTTTGATCTGATTGACCAGCAGCTTCCCGACCATCCGATCGGACCGTTCCTGCAGTCGCTCACGACATGGTGGCAGATCCTTCTTGATCTTTCGGATGAATCGCACGACCGCACATTTTTCAGTGCGATGGAGTCGGTGATCGATCGGTGCGACGCGATACTGGACGATGATCCGGATAATGTAGACGCGCTGTTCTTCAAAGGGGCGGCGCTTGGATTCCGCGGTCGCCTGCGCTCGAATCGCGGCGATTGGTTCAAAGCCGCCATGGATGGGAAGCGCGCGATGGACTACGTGCTTGCCGTTCCGCGACTGGAGCCCGACAACGCGGACTACGGTTTTGGAAAAGGGATCTATGACTACTTCGCCGCGGTGGTCCCCGACAGGCATCCGTACGTGAAGCCGGTTATGGGGCTGTTTCCCCGAGGAGATCGGGAGCGCGGCCTCGAACTGCTCGAACGCACGGCCTCTGAAGGGCACTATATCCAGACCGAAGCGGTGTACTTCCTCCTGCAGATCAACTTCATCTACGAACGGAACTACAAACAGAGTCTCGAACACGCAGCGTGGTTGCGGGAGCGGTATCCGAACAACGCGTTCTTCCACGCGATCTATGGTCGGGTGCTGGCGCACGCCGGCCGCTGGAGCCAGAGCGCACCGGTCTTTACCGAAATCCTCGATCGCTACAAACGCGGCGACACCGGATACAATGCCGCGGTCGCCGAACAGGCGCTCTACTATCTCGCACGCGAACGCATGGTGCGCCGCGACTTCGAAACAGCGTTGCCGTTCCTGCTGCAGCTTGAGGCACTGTCCGCCCGGTCAAAGAAAGACGGATACTTCAAGGTACTTGGCCGGCTGCGGCAAGGGATGTCGTTCGACGCGTTGGGACAACGCGACCTGGCCGTGCAGCGGTACCGGGAGGTACTCCGTATGAAAGACTGGGCCGACTCACATGATCGGGCATCGTCCTATCTTGACGAGCCCTATCGGTAAACGCCGCTTCTCTTGAAGCCTCTCAAACGACTCGGTCAGCACTTCCTCCGGGATCCGAACCTCATTGACCGGATCGTCCGAAGTGTGCAACCTCCCGATCACCACCAGGTCGTTGAGATTGGTCCGGGCCGAGGCGCCATAACCGGACTGCTCCTTGCGCGCTTTCCGGATATGATTGCGATCGAGGTCGACGAACGGGCAGTCGCTGAACTCCGCGCGACGCTTCCTGATCTGGATGTGCGTCAGGGCGATATCCTGGACGCCGAGTGGCGCGCGCTGAGTGGAGGACGACCGCTGTACGTTGTCGGAAACCTTCCGTACAACATTACGACGCCGATTCTGTTCGGCCTGCTGGACTCGACGGAGCCGATCACCGAGGCGATCGTGATGATGCAGTTGGAGGTAGCTCGCAGACTGGTTGCTTCGCCGCGAACGAAGGAGTACGGCATCCTGTCTGTTGCGACACAGCTTGCGGCTGAGCCGACTATCCTGTTTCGCATATCGCGCCACGTCTTTGACCCGAAGCCGGCCGTGGAGAGTGCGCTGGTGCGGCTGCGATTCCGGGACAAGCCGGTGGCGACCCACGGCGATGCTGATCTTTCACCACCTCATCTGCGCGCCGTAATTCGGACGGCGTTCAATCAGCGACGCAAAACGCTACGAAACAGCCTTTCGTCCCTCACCGCGGAGGGGATTGAATTGCCGGCGCGATGGGCCGGGAAGCGGGCAGAGGAGCTATCTCCCGAGGAATTCGTGGAGCTCGCTCGTTTTCTAAAGCCATAGCCCGCCCCTATTTTCGTCCTTCGCGCAAGCAGAGTCAGAAGCACTCCCAGGGAGACGGGACATCCTCGTGGCAGAGCAGCCAAACACCACATCCGATACGCGGTCCCGCTTTGAGGTAGGCTCGGAGCTGGTTGACAATATCACCGCGCTGGTTGACGGCAGGCAGCGATCGTTGGTGCTGAACATCGTAGCTGATCTGCACGAAGCAGACATCGCGGTGTTGCTTCATCACCTTCCTCTCGAGTCCGCTGAAGCAATTTTCAGTTGGCTTGATCCGGAGGTTGTGGCCGAGGTACTTCCCGAACTCGACGAGTCGTTTCGGGCCAATCTGCTTGCTGATCTGGAGACGGGCCGTATCACGGAGTTCCTCGACGAGATGGACTCTGACGATGCGGCTGACGTGCTCGCGGAGCTGCCCGACGCGGTTGCGAAGCGCGTGCTGCCGAATCTTGATGATGCCGAGGCGATCGAGGTCCTCCTCAAGTACGACGAGGACACGGCCGGCGGCATCATGGGCACGGAATTCGTCGCCGTGCCCGAGGCCTGGACGGTCGAGGACGCAACAGAAGAGGTTCGTCGAAAGGCAGAGGTTGTAGAGCCGATCTACGCCGTGTTTGTTGTTGATGAGAACGGTCGGCTGCGCGGCGGTGTGTCGCTGAAACGGTTGCTGCTCTCAGCGGCGAACATGCCGATCACGAACGTGATCGACGTTGACCCGGTTACCGTTGAGACCAGCGTTGACCAGGAAGAGGTAGCGCGCATCATGGAGCGCTATGACCTTGTGTCGCTTCCTGTTGTGGATGCTTCGGGCGTACTGCTTGGTCGCATCACTATCGACGACGTTGTTGATGTCTTGCGCGAAGAGGCCGAAGAGGATATCCAGCGGATGAGCGGTGTATCCGGTGGAGAAGAACCATCTGACTCGGTCCTTACGATCAGCCGGGGCCGTATTCCGTGGCTTCTGGTTGGTCTCCTTGGTGCCGGATTGGCTGCCATGGTCATTGCGCAGTTCGAAGACGAGCTGCGTTCGGCCACCGTGCTCGCCTCGTTTATTCCCATCGTTATGGCCATGGCAGGCAACGCGGGTATCCAGAGTTCCGCCATTGCGGTGCAGGGCCTGGCATCGGGTGAGGTCTGGGCGTCTGACATTATCCGGCGCCTTACAAAAGAAACGGCCGTGTCGATTCTCAACGGCCTGACCCTCGCCATCATCCTCGGGTTGGCGGTCGTCGTCTTGCTGGGTGGCGGTGCAGACGCGGTTCGGCTCGCCGTGACCGCGAGCCTCAGTCTCGTGGTGGTCATCGTGATGGCGACGACCATCGGTGCCGTGATCCCGCTCCTGTTCCACAGAATTGGCGTTGACCCGGCGATCGCGACGGGCCCGTTTATCACGATGACCAACGATATCATCGGGACGCTTGTCTTCTTCCTCCTGGCAACCGCTATCTACTTATGAGGAGTACCATGCGAACGGTCTTTGGCGGATGCCTTCTGTTCGGCCTTGCCTTCATAGCGTCGGCGCTGGTTGTCCCGGCGCAGGTTGTCCACGCACAGGTCCAGGAAGCGGATGGCCACAACGGTCAGATACTTGAATCACTGTACGAGAGCGGCCAGGCGTACGGCGACTTTCTTGATGCGGCGTCAGCGCGACGAGCAATGTGGATCCGCAACACGCAAAACGCGCAACTTGACCCTGATGCCGTCAAACGTGCTGCTGACGTAGCCGGTCGGTATCACTTGCTCGCGGTTGCGGTTGACGGGTGTTCTGACTCCGCGAACACACTCCCATACCTGGCGAGACTCGTCGGTGAATCGGCGACACTTGATATGCGCATCGTCCACCCTGACAGTGCACGTTGGATCATGGAGGAGAACCCGACACCTGACGGACGCGCTGCGACGCCAACCGTGCTGATCCTCGACAGTTCTTTCCGCGCTGTTGGCGCATTCATTGAACGGCCGGCGGAGCTGCAGCAATGGGCACTCGAAAACCGGTCAGCGCTATCGTCCGGTGACTTTCTGCGGGAGAAGTTCGCCTGGTATGACAGGGACGCGGGGCGTCAGACTGTCGCCGAAGTACTCACGATCATCGAGGCGTCACGTCCCGACTGACGGCGCACTTGTCTCGTTGTACTTCGAGGGGCACTTGACGAGGATGTTCTCGGCGACGAAGATTTCGCCATCGACGTGACCCTCAATGACGAGCCGCTCGGCGTCTTCAAAGTTCGCCGGCTTCGGATTACCGTACTCCACACGGCGTGCCGTTCCATTTTCGTCACGCATGTGGAACGTGAACGTGTTTGATGCCGGATCATAGGCGACGGGCTGCTCCCTGATCCACTCGCCGACGACGTGGACGCGTTTTCCGCTTGTCTCAGCGTCGCTGAAGTTCTGGTATTCTCCGACCTGGTTCGCAAAGGTCGAGAACAACACGACCGTAAATCCAACCAGGAGAACGAGACCTATGATTGCGCGAGGTTTCATGAGCTTCAGCCGGAGCGCCGGGTGTGCAGGATGTCGTCAGTACGAAACGTCAGCGATGACGTGTGCTCTGTTAACTGTTGGTATCGACCTGGCGTTCCAGCCGGTCAAGCTTTTGGTCGGTGCGCAGTATGAAGAACGCGATTCCGAGCCAGATTATCAGGACTACGGCAAGAACCGCGTACAGCTTGTCTTCTTTGAGTAGCTGGGCCTCAATTCCGGATGATTCCTGGACCGGTATCGAGGTGGAGGCCCAGACCGAGTCGTAGGCTGTGTGCTGGATCCCATCAGCCGAGTCGGGGACGGCGGTTGCGTCCTGCAGGGATTTCCACGGGATCGTCGGAGCGTCGCTGGTGTCGATCATCGGTCGCAATGAAGGGTTCTCAGTAGTCGGGATCATTCGTGTTCACCAAGCGATTGCGTTTACCCGGGCATCCGCAAACGCGTACGCAGTTTTTCGAGACGGACCCGCTGCGTGTACAGGAGCCAGAACAAAGCAATGAATCCCATC
>JAUIJQ010000219.1 GCA_030431165.1 Rhodothermia bacterium
TCGACCACAAGATGATGACAACGGCGTTTGCGACGGCAGCGGAGCTTACGGTCAGGTCTATCGCCGAAGCAGTGACGCGCTTCGTATCGGGTATTGTGATTGACCGCGTCATCGTATCGGGTGGCGGGACACGGAATGCGTACCTGATGAGACGGTTGGCCGAACTGCTGGCGCCGGCGGTGGTTGAACCCATCGACGCACACGGGATTCCGTCAGAGGCGAAAGAAGCACTTTGCTTCGCTGTACTTGCGCACGAGTACGTAAACGGAGTGCCGACCGGTTTGCCGTCGGTGACCGGCGCCACGCGCCCTGCGATGCTGGGCAAACTCAGTCTGGCATAGCGTTACATTGCAGCGAACGAGCAGCGCTCCAGTCCCGCCGACCTGAACGATTCCACCGCTCCAACGATCAAAACGATCCAACGATCAAACGATTCAACGAACCATGTTTACCCCAATCAGCGAAATCGGCGAGTTCGGATTGATCGACCGCATCAGTGTCATCCTCGGCGAAGTGGCCAACGAAGATGTACTGGAAGGCATTGGTGACGACGCGTCGGTCATCCGAATTGACGACGACCGCGCAGAGGTTGTCACCACCGACGGACTCATCGAGGGGGTGCATTTTGATCTGTCGTTTATGCCACCCGAGCACCTCGGCGCCAAGTCGCTCACCGTCAACATCTCGGACGTTGTCGCGATGAATGCTCAGCCAAGGTACGCGACGTTGTTGCTTGGATTGCCAGGACACGTTTCGGTGGAGATGGTCGAGTCTCTGTACCGTGGCGCGAAGAAGGTGTGCGACGCTTATGGCGTAACGATTGTCGGCGGCGACACAACCGGCGCCCACCAGCTTACCATTGGTGTGACATTGATTGGCTATGCGCATCCTGATCGCGTTGTCTATCGCCGTGGTGCCCAGCCTGGCGACCTGCTCTGCGTAACGGGTGACCTGGGATCCGCGTTTGCCGGATTGCGCGTTCTGCTTCGCCAGCGTATGGAGTTGGCCGAAGAGGGGGAGGGGTTCTCGCCGAATCTGGAGTCGTACCGGTACGTGATCAACCGGAATCTCACGCCGACAGCACGGCTGGGATTTGTGCGCCAGTTGGAAACGGCCGGAGTGTTGCCCCACGCCATGATCGACATTTCAGACGGGTTGGCATCCGAGATCAACCATCTCGCTCGGCGCAGCGGCTGTGGTGCTTCCGTGCATGAGGCTAAGCTGCCGATCCATCCGCAGACGCGGACGGTCGCGCGGGAGCTGGAGGAGTCGCCGACGCACTTTGCGTTGAACGGTGGGGAGGACTACGAATTGCTGTTCGCAATTGCGCCTGAAGACGCCGAAAAGCTCGATCCTGGCCACGTCACCATGATTGGCGAGTTTGTGGAAGGCGAGGACGTGATGCTCATTCGCGAGGATGGCACATCAGAGCGGCTGGCGGCCACCGGTTGGGACCATTTTGGGTAGCTATTCCCTTATCGTTTTCGCTACATTGGTGGTTTATCAGGGACTTGCGGCGGCGCTTTGTGCGCCATGAACAAGAGTGGCGGCGCTTTGGGCGCCGCGAAGAAAACTGTACTGCGGTGGCCTACGGCGTTGACGTCCACCGTATTCCCTCTCTCGATGTCATCCGGAACCAACTCCGGGTACGACTCCAGACGCAACGACGTGCAGAACGCCGCACAAAATCCGACAGAACGCTGGATGTGACGCTGATCCGACTGCCAAACGGCAGTGCTGATAGCTGCTCGTCCTTTTCTCTAACGCAGTCTCCCGTTTAACTCATTGTCTGACCTTGCCAGTGATAATGCCATGAAGCGACTACTACCATTTATTGCCGTCCTCGTCGCGGCGTCAACCCTGGCCCCTTCGGCCTTCTCCCAGGGCTTTGGCGGTGCGGTGGCGGTTGGCACCGACGAAGTTGTCGTCGGTGAATCAAACAATCAGGCCGTACCAGGCACCGTGTAGGTCTACTCAGCGGGTAACAGTGGTGATTGGGCAGACGTGACGACCATCGCCGCGCCGGGTACCTCCAAAGATGCGGATGGCTTTGGCTCGGCCGTTGCACTCGAAGGCGACGTGCTTGTAATCGGTGCGCCGATGGCCAATGACGGTCGCGGCGCAGCGTATGTCTACCGCCAGGATGAATCCGGTGTGTGGAACTACGCAACTGAGCTCTCACCCAGTGGGGAAGCAGAGCTGCGTGCACTGGGACACGGTGTTGATGTCATGCATCACCACGTCATCGTTGGTTCGCAGTCAGCGACGTTTGTCTTTGACATGGACGACGACGGTGTGTTTTCACAGGCAGGTCGTCTCGCCGCTGATGGCATCGACGAACGCAGCGGCTTTGGCAGCTCGATCGCCTCGGGATCAGGCATGATCTACGTCGGCGCCCCGGGTGTTGACGACGGCAACGGTGCTGTCTTTGCATACAGCCACAACCACGACACGTGGGAGTGGGAAGCCGAGGGTCGCCTTGAAGTGCAGGGTCTCGACGACGGCGCCCGCCTCGGTTCGACTATCTACGTCGGCGACGGTTTTGTTCTTGCATCGGCACCACGCCAGGGAGGCCGCATGGGTAGCGGCGCTGTTGTGATGTTCCGCAAGAACGAAGACTCCGGTGAGTGGCGGCAGACAGGCCAACTTGCGCCGATCGAAGTTGCGCCGCGCGTCGGATTTGGCTCCGCCATTGCCGGTACTGATGAAGAAGTCTGGATCGGTGCAAGCGGCGACAACGGTGTTGGCGCCATCTACGCGTACTCGCTCGGCGAGACAGGTCGGTTCAACCAGGTCAAGCGCATGACAGGCAGTGACCTGCCCACGCGTGCAGGCTACGGAGGCGGACTCGCCGTGCTTGGTGACATTGCAGTTGTCGGCCTCACCGGCTTTGACTTTGGTGAAGGCGCCGCAACGATCCTCACCCGCGAAGACGGATGGTGGAAAGAGCAGGCAACCGTGATCGACGAAGGCGGAACGTACGCTTCGGTCACCGGCGGCGAAGTGCGCTGCGATGCGGATGCTGCCGGCGCGTTCCCGTGCAAAGACGTAGACATGCTGTCGTTCCTGTCCGTTCAGGACATGGGTGGTGCCCGCGGTGTTCGTGCAAACGACATCTGGGGCTGGGAAGACCCTGAGACGGGCGCTGAGATTGCCATCGTCGGGCGTACTGACGGCACTTCGTTTGTTGATGTCTCGGATGCAAACAACCCGCGCTACCTCGGCAACCTGCAGAAAACCGAAGGCAGCCGCACGGCCATCTGGCGTGACATGAAAGTCTACAACGACCATGTCTTCATTGTGGCTGACGGGGCCGGTGATCACGGCATGCAGGTCTTTGACCTTCGTCGCCTACGCGGCGTGACGACGCCCCAGGAATTTGACACCGATGCGCACTACGAGAACATCCACAGCGCGCACAACGTCGTGATCAACGAAGAGACCGGCTTCGCCTTCGTCGTCGGTGCAAGCTCGGGTGGCGAAACCTGCGGTGGCGGCCTGCACATGGTCAACATCCAGAATCCGACCAACCCCACGTTTGCCGGATGTTTCGCTGACCCGAACACGGGCCGCCGCGGTACGGGTTACTCGCACGATGCACAGTGTGTCACCTATAGCGGTCCCGACGCCGACTACAACGGACGTGAGATCTGCTTCGGCTCAAACGAGACGGCGCTCAGTATCTCAGACGTGACCGACAAAGCAAGCCCGGTTGCGCTTTCGTCAGCGTCGTACCCGAACGTGGCGTACACGCACCAGGGATGGCTGACTGAAGATCAGCGGTACTTCTACATGAACGACGAAGGCGACGAGGGTCGCGGACTCGTCGAGGGTACGCGCACGCTGATCTGGGATGTCAGTGACCTTGACGATCCGATTCTGGCTGGTGAGTACATCGCGGACGTGTCCTCGATTGACCATAACCTGTACATCAAGGGCAACCTGATCTACGAGTCAAACTACTCGTCGGGTCTGCGTGTGCTTGATATCTCTGACCCGACCAATCCGGTTGAAGTCGGATACTTTGACACGGTGCCTTATGGTGACGACACGCCTGGAACCGGTGGCGGCTCGTGGAGCAACTACCCGTACTTCAAGAGCGGCATCGTCATCGTGACGAGCCAGCGCGAAGGACTCTTTGTGCTCAAGAAGCGGGGTATTGACATCTAGTCCCGTTTATGGCTGACTAGTTTCAGACGGGTGCGGTGCGGGCTGGTCCCGTGTCGCACCCGTTTCTTTTTGTGCGGTGTCTGGTACTGTACATTTTTCGTTCATACTCAATCGTGGGGTGCAAATGATGCGTCTCTTACTCATGATTCTGATGCTGGCCATTGGTCGCAGCGCGACAGCGCAGGACCAACCGGCGGGAAGTGGCGCGGCCTCGCAACCGCACATCCAGTTGCCGGCCGAACTCGATCGCGTTCTGCGGGACTATGAGGCGGGTTGGCGTGCGAACGACGAAGCGGCGCTCGCGTCTCTGTTCGCTGAGGACGGATTTATTCTTCGTCCACGACACAAATCGGTCAGAGGTCGCGCAAATATCGAAGAGGCGTACAAGAACTCCGGCGGCCCATTGCACCTGCATGCCTTTCACTATGAAATTGCCGACACCGTCGCTTACATCATCGGTGGCTATCGCGGTGCTATGGATCGACCCGACGCCGGCAAGTTCATCCTGACGTTGCGCAAAAACGAAGCGGGTCGGTGGTTGATAACGGCAGACATGGATAACGGCAATCAGTAGTGACCCGAGCAGTCAGGCGATCGGAGTTGGAAGATCCTGTCATCACCAGAATGCGGGAGCGCGTCGACGGATGGAACGCGCAGTCAGACGCCAAGGGCCTCTTCCTGCACTGCTACATGATGATGACCGGCAACATGCTGTCGGCGATCAAGCGCGGACAGTTTCATGACGGCGTCTGGGTGGATCGGATGTTGCACCGATTTGCAGATTACTATTTCGATGCGCTAGACGTATATGAACGCGAAAGACGCGAGGCACCAATAGTCTGGCAGGTCGCTCACGATGCGGCCGTGCGCGAAGATGTTTCGCCACTCGAGAAGTTGCTGCTTGGTGTAAACGCCCATATCAACTACGATCTGGTCCTGACACTCGTCGACATGCTTGCGCCTGAATGGGACTCGCTTGACGACGCAGCGCGGAGGCAGCGCTACGAAGATCACCGTCGCGTCAACGATGTTATCGGGCAGACAGTGGATGCCGTGCAGGACGAACTGCTTGAGCCAGCGATGCCGACACTTCGCTTTGTGGACACGTTGCTCGGGCCGGTCGACGAGTTCCTGATCTCAGCGCTCATTACCCGCTGGCGTGAGGGCGTCTGGCAAAACGCAACCCGCGTTCTGTGTTGCTGCGACGCCACCGAACAGGAGAACGTGCGCCTTGACGTTGAGAAGGAGACCCTTCGCACCGCCAGGCTGATCTGCCTGTCACAATAACGGGGCCTGTTGCCCGTTAATACGATATCCACCGGGCAGGAGGCGCCCCCTCTCCACCGGTCGCTTGCGCAAACGACGTCCGCCAGATTCCAGATTGTCCCAAGGTGCATCCGGATGGCTGACGCGGCGTACAATCGTTTCATGCGCACACGCCCATGAAGAGACGGTTACAAACACTTCTGGCAATTGCCCTGTTGATCGGCTCGGTTTCGCGAGAAGCCGTGTCGCAGGATCTCCCGGAGACGACGCCCCTGCCGCGTCCGGCTCACCTGGAGCGTGCGCCACATTTTGAGCGCCTCACTACGCGTCAGGGTTTGTCGCAGAACATGGTCTACGACAGCGCGCAGGACTCGCTCGGGTTCATGTGGTTTGCGACGCAGGACGGAGTCAATCGCTACGACGGCAAGTCCTTTCGCACATTTGACCGCGTCCCGTACGACAGCACGTCGCTGTTGACATCCGTCGTCATACGGCTGCACGCCGGTACCTCGGGGATGCTCTGGGTTGCGACGGCCGCCGGCCTGCAGCGGTACGATCCCGCGACGGAATCGTTTGAGACGATGAAGGCGCAGCGGCCAAAAACCGATGACGCGAAGAAGCCCGACTCCACCGGCTTCTGGCCGTGCGTGTCGTGCTATGCGCTAACCGCGATGCTCGAGGATAGAGACGGCGAGG
>JAUIJQ010000220.1 GCA_030431165.1 Rhodothermia bacterium
GACGATCGCATGGACCTGCTCGCCCCACGTGTCGTGGGGGATGCCGATCACGGCCACCTGGTCCACTGCGCGGTGCTTGGCGATCGCTCCCTCGACCTCCGCGGAGTACACGTTCTCGCCGCCGGTCACGATCATGTCCTTGACCCGGTCGACGAGGAACAGGAAGCCCTGCTCGTCGACGTAGCCGGCGTCGCCCGTGTGGTACCAGCCGTCATCATCGATTGTCTCGCGGGTCGCCTGTTCGTTGTTCCAGTACCCCTTCATGATGTTGGGGCCCTTCGAGAGGATCTCACCTTCTTCGGATGTCAGGTTCGACGGGTACTGCTCTCCCGAAAGCTCGGCAACGATCTTGCCGTCGGTGAGTCGCTGGATCGCAACCGTCACACCGGGGATGACGTGACCAACCGTTCCGTATCGCGGTGCATCGATCGGGTTAACAGTGAGGACCGGAGCAGTTTCTGTGAGTCCGTACCCTTCGATAAGCAGGATGCCGGCGGCTTCGAAGAACTCACCAATGGCGCGCGGCAGCGCGGCGCCTCCCGAGACGGCGAACCGCAGATTGCCACCGAGTTTCTCGTGGAGCTTGGAGAAAACAAGGCGCTGCGCAATCCGGTTGCTCGTTGACAGGATAGGCCCCGGGGTCCGCGTTCGCTTGGTTTCGGCGTATTTCTTTCCGCGCTCAACGGCCCACGAGAAGACGCGCTGCTGAAAAGTGGAGCCTTCGCTAGCTGATCGCTGCACGGCGTTGTACACGCGCTCAAAGAGCCGCGGTACAGAGATCATCACGGTAGGCGACAGTTCGACCAGATTCCGGTTGACGGTGTCGATGCTCTCAGCGTAGCTGATCTTGCCGCCCGCGGCCAGCACAGCGGTGTACCCTGCGGTGCGTTCAAACGAATGGCACAGCGGCAGGAAGGAGAGGTGGTGGTCGCCTGGGCCAAACGGAACGAGCCCCAACGCCGACTTGGCGTTGGTGCAGAAGTTCTCGTGTGTCAGCATGACACCTTTTGGGTTTCCCGTGGTGCCGCTGGTATAAATGAGGGCCGCCACATCCTGCGGCGTGACCGAGTCTGCGATCTCGCTAATCGTTGCTGACAACTCGGGCCAGGCGTCGCGGCCCTTCTGCTCCGCGTCTTCCCACGTGAGGATGTGATCCGGAAGCGCTTTTCGCGGCGATGACATTGTTACGATTTCTGTCAGATCGTGACAGTCGTCAAACACTTCCTCGGCTTTGCGCTGCTGGATCGAGGTCGACACAAAGAAGAGCCGCGCACCGCTGTCTTTGAGGATGTACGCAACCTGACTCGCCGGCAACGTCGTGTACAGCGATACGTTGATCGCGCCTACGTTCTGAATCGCAAGATCAACGATTGTCCACTCGGGCCTGTTCTCGGTGAGCAGGGCAACCCGATCACCTTTCCGGATCCCCGAGCGATAGAGAAAGGCAGACATCGCATTGACCCGATCCTGAAGTTCAGACCAGGAGATCTGCTCCCATTGCTTCGTCTTCTTGTTCTTGAACTGAAGGGCCGTTGTGCCCGCGTCGTGGTACTCGACGAGTCCGCTGAAAAGAGCAGGGAGCGTGTCGAAGTCAAAAAGAGCTGCCATGCGGTTATAACTGCAATTCTCGGTGGCGAGAATGTACTAAAAGGAGGCAGGAAGCCAACGAAGCGACTTGCGCACCGTCAGGAGGTCACCTGGGCCGGCTCCGGTTCGACGCGCTCATACCGCCACTTTGTGCGATCCTCGGCGCCGACCGCCTGCTTGATACTCTGAAATCCGTTCTCGGCAAGCAGCTGGCTGAGCCCCTGCTTGATCCGCTTGATCAGCCCGGGCCCTTCGTAGATCAATGCGGTGTACAACTGAACCAGCGAAGCACCCGCCAATATCTTGCGGAAGGCGGTTTCTGCAGAAGACACGCCGCCAACACCGACAATCGGTACAAGCCCCTCTGTTCTTCGATACAGGTAGCGCACGAGGTGCGTGGCCTGATCCTCCAACGGTGCGCCGCTCAGGCCTCCGTTCCCGATACGCAGCAGTCGTTGCGGACTCGTGCGCAAACCCGTTCGCGTCGTGGCCGTGTTTGATGCAATGAAGCCGTCGATGCCGTGCTGCATACTGACCGCCACGATGTCATCTATGAGGCTGTCAAAAACAAAGTTGCGTGCAACAGGAGGGGAGAGCTTCACGAGGAGCGGCAGGTGCCTGCGTGTCTCGTTGCGGATCTTCACGAGCGACTGAAGCAGCTCGTCCAGTGCATCGGGGTCCTCAAACGTTTTGCCTTCTGATGTATTCGGGCAGGAGACGTTTATGGTCACGTAGCTCGCAGCGGAAATAACGGCGCGCAGGCTGTCGGCAAAATCGGCGACTCCGTCGGCACCGAGTATTTCGGGGTCTGGCGTCTTCACGATGTTAACGCCAACCGGCGGCAGGCCCTTCGGCAGTTTGCCAAGGCGTTCCGCGACGCGCTCGGCGCCCTGATTGTTCAGTCCCATCCGGTTGATGAGTGCACGGTCAGCGGGCAGTCTGAACAATCGTGGACCGGGGTTGCCGGGCCATGCTCGCGCGCTTACAGATCCGACCTCAATAAAACCGAATCCGAGTGAGGCCCAGTAAGGCACCGCGACTGCGTTCTTGTCCAGACCCGCGGCGAGCCCGACCGGACTCTGGAATTGCAGTCCCCACAGGTACTGGGTCAGGACGGTATTCTCGTAGCGAAGCGACCCGGTGATGATGCCGCGCATGGGTGACGAAAGGCGCGCCGCTGCCATACCGACGCGGTGCGCGGTTTCTGGCGGCATCGAAAAAAGCAGTGGTCGAATCTTCTTGTACACAGCGGTAAGAATGGTCCTTCGGGCAGTATACAGGCAGGGCAATAATCGGGCAACCATTCACGGCTGGTCTGGAGCCGTTGGTCAACGACTGTTGACCGCTCGTTCGAATGTTCTTTGATGCACTCGAAAAACAGCGCTTATTGCATCCGCGTCGCGTTGCTACGCGCAGGCTGTTGTCGAATTGCCGGTCGAATTGTGGGGGCGGCCACATGATCGGCGGAACGGCACACCGGGTCGGAGCGGTGAAGCCGCGGGTACAACGCAAAGGTCGTGCGAGGGGATCTTGGAACCCCAGGTACGCGCACGGTCTGGACGCGTCGTCCGGAGCCGGCCTTCGGGTCGGATGAAAAGGGAGGAGTCCGAACGGCGCTTAGGGGCGGCGAGGTGGGTGGCTCAGGCCGCCTGCCTCGTCGCTTCCCAGGTTTCTGGCATATCTGATGGATTTTCGTCGCCCAGGGATCAGCTCATACTCGGTGTGCGACGAATTTGTGTGGCGCCGATAAACCGAACTGTGAGTCCGCGCATCTAAGGTGTAAACAGCGACAGTTCACCTTATGCGCGACAAGACGGAGGCAGCCCCCGTTTCGGGGATACCAGTTGGTCCGGATCTCGGCGATCATGACCGCGAAGCCGCGGCAGGGTCATCGCGGTCGGCCACCGCAGTTATCGACCGTGCCGTCGTGGTCGCGCTTCAGCAGAAAGACCGAGCCGCGCTGAAGCACGTGTATCAGGAACTGGGTGGGCGGTTCTACGCGATCTGTTTTCGCATCCTTGCGGACAGGCACCTTGCTGAGGACGCCGTCCAGGCGACGTTCATTCGCATCTGGAACAAGGCTCCGACGCTACGGTCGCTTGACGCGTTTGTCGGTTGGGCATGCCGGATTGCGACAAACACCGCGCTGCAGTCGCTGAGGAAACTTCAGCGCCGCGACGCACTCAGCCGTGAGGTGGCTGAGTCGGAACCGGAGCCCGCCCTTGAAGCCCCGCACGATCGCCGGATCGATCTTGATCAGGCCATTGCCCGCCTTACGCCGCGTCGGCGGGCAGTGCTCGTGCTGTACGACGTTGAAGGCTATCAGCATCGCGAGATCAGCGAAATGCTGGGGATATCCGAGGGCACCTCCAAGGCGCATCTTTTTCATGCCCGCGCCGCACTCAAACAGTATCTCGAACGATGAAGGACCAGGAACTCGAACACCACCTGCGTGCGCTGCCCGAGGCGATTCAGCCCGACCGCGACCTGTGGCCCGATATCGAGAAAGCGATTGCTTCGGATACCTCCGGGCGCACAACTGCAGAGCCGGCGCGCGTGTATTTCCTGCGTGCCGCAGCGGCCGCCGCAGTTGTGGTTTGTGTTGCACTTGCCGCCGCGTGGCTGTTTGGCCAGCGTACGGCCACGACCCGCTGGTCGGTCGGGCCGTACACCACCGGCCCGGCTGATGGTCGTTCGTTCGTCGTGGGTGAGCGCGTGCAGACCGATGCCTCAACGCGTCTCCTCGCGACGACCGACATAGGCGAGGTTCTCGTCGAACCCAACACGACGATCGAGTTGCGTGAGGCAAATGACGACCGTCAGGTCCTGTCAATGCAGCACGGTCAGATCTATGCACGCATTGTCGCGCCACCGCGCGTGTTCGTCGTCGAGACGCCGTCGGTCACGGCAATCGACCTCGGATGTGAGTACCGGCTTGATCTGGACTCAACGGGCACCGGAATCCTGGATGTTGTCTCGGGCTGGGTTGCGCTGGAGCATTCCGGCCGCGAGTGGTTTGTGCCGGCCGGCGCGAGTGCCGCATTTGATGGCGACCGGGGACCTGCCGCACCGGTTTTTTCGGATGCTGAGCCCGGCTTCACACAGGCGGCGTCCCGGTACCGAGAGGCGCTGATTGTAAACGACGCCGACGCCGCGACATCCGCACTCGAACAGCTTCTGCGTTCCGCCCGATCGTTTGACAGCCTGACACTCTGGTACCTGGCAATCGATGCACCCGCGTCGCATCGATCACGTTTTGCCGACGCGTTTGACGCCACAGGAGTTCTGCCGGAAGGCTTCGATAAATCACGCTTCGTCGAAGAGCAGCCTGCCGCGATGGATTGGCTGCGACTGCACCTCGAGGAGACGGCGTGGTTCAGGCCCGATCTGTTCTTCGGGCAAGACGAATCTACGCTACCGTTAAACAAGAGAAAGAGGATCAAACCGGCACGCCCGGGGAGGATATCCGAATGAAAGTACACCGAACCCTACCTGCGATTGTCATTGTGTCTGCGATGTTGGCAGTAGCCTTTACAGGCGATCGTAAATCGGATCTTCGCCAACCCGGCGAGACTTCCGCAGCCGTAGAGGGCGGATTCCAGCTAACCGCCAGCCTGCCGGGTACGGCTGAAGCAGAGGGGGAAGCCGTTGTCATCGTAACCACGCGTAACTGTGCGGAACCCAAGAACGCCCGTGTTTCCGGCCGCGTCGTAACCTGGGGTGAGGAAGGATTCCAGGTGGAATCGCTTGTGCTTCGCAACGTGGGCGAGGGTCGGTATGCCGTCGACCAGCAGTGGGATGCAGAACACGCACTCCTGGTTTTTGATGGGTCGTACACGCGGTTCACAAGTGGACTCCTCATCGGTCTGGACGCCGACAAGTCCTTCGAAGGTCAGGGCAGATGGGTCGGACAACTCGACAACGGCTTCCCGACACACCTGCTGGATCGGCACGTGCGTGACACCGATGTCAAGGCCGCCGTGGCGAGGATGCGCGGATAGCACCGAAATCCGCTGTCGGACGGGCCCCGGGCGACGTATATTCGGGCGACGATCGTACAACTCGAAGTCGATGACCCGATGAGCGCGAAGTTTGTGCTGAAGAAGACCGCCGACGGTCAGTGCATGTTCAACCTGTGTTCTTCCAACGGCCAGGTCATCCTGACTTCCGAGCGTTACGCCCAGAAATCTGGTGCGCTGAACGGCATTGAGTCCGTGAGAAAGAATTCGGTGATAGAGGCGCGCTACGACCGGGGCACATCCGACAGCGGTAAACCGTATTTTCGTCTGAAGGCCGCGAACGGCCAGGTGATCGGTGTTTCGCAGATGTACGCTGGAGCGGACACATGCGAGGCCGGCATTGAGTCGGTGAAGCGTACGGCCGCAATCGCAACCGTTGACGACCAGACAGGCGCTCAGTAGCGTCGCACCGACAGCCATCCCCCCTCAATAGTTTTAACCGGAAGACGACGAGTATGCCCGGGCGCACGAGGCATGGCTGACCAGTTCGGTGGCCCGCAGCCCCGTGGCATAAAGC
>JAUIJQ010000221.1 GCA_030431165.1 Rhodothermia bacterium
TATAAACGCACGATATGCCTGGCGTTGGTCGTCGTTGTTCAGCCGAAGCAGTGGGGGATTCTCGTTCCGCGTGTCGCCTGTCCCGCGCGCGTCAACGGCGCAGCGGGAGTTCAGCACATCCGGGTGTAAGAACGAAAAGTCGCGGCGCACACCCGACACAAGCGTATCAACAAGTGCGAGGTAGTCCGTGCCGGATGCTTCGGTCAATCCGCCCTCGTACGGGTCACCGCCGGCACCAAACCGGTACGCGGCCTGCAGCGTGTGGATTGGATACAGCACGCCAACGTCGACTACCGGGCGTCCACGCTGAAGCAGCAGCTGCGTACGCGCAACCCACGCATTGTAATCCGCGATGTGCGGACCGTAGTAGGGGTCGTGCGGCGAAAGATCGGGCGGGAAGTCTTTTGTCGCGGGCGTATACCAGAGCGCGTGCGGGATCAGCACGTTTGCGCCACGCACAAACAGGTCAATTGCCTCGCGGTACAAGTCCACGTCGGTGAGCTGCTCCTGCACGCCGTAACACTCACACATCACAAGCGCGCGGTTGTAGTTCGTCGCTGCAGAGGAGACAACCTTGGCGGCCTGGTGGGAGCGCCCGTAGAAGAAGATCTGGTCGAAGGCGGGGATGTCCTGGTGCTCGAAGTACCGCATGAGATCGCCGCACAATCCGACCGGATTTTCAATCTCTTCCTGGTCCACGTGCCCCGTCAGCGTGATGCCGTGACTGGTGCACCACGCCTGCAGTTTTGCGACAAACGACTCGGCAAACAGCGTCGCGCGATAGGCAAAGAGCAGATTGCGGGCGCGTGTCGTTTCATCGCCAATATCAAACCACAGCGCGGGATACAACATCGCCGGGTCGAACCCGTGCTGCTGCGCAAAGCACTCGTTGAACGACGGCGTCCACGCGCGTCCGCCCTCAACCCAGTGGAAGGTTGTCTCGTCGTGGAACGCCATGTCGATCGTTGATCCGAAGTGCTCCTTGAGGGCTTCGAAATAGCGATCGTAGGTGCATGAGAGGAAGGTGTCGACGGCGTCGGGGTCGAGATAGTCGATGAGTCCTTTGGCGCCGTCGGTGGTGCAGCAGAAGAACATGATGCGCCAGCGGCCTTCGGGGACTAGCCAGCGAAGCCAGCCGTCGTTGATCGCGGAGCGCAGGTCGCGGCGCTCAAGCGTGGCAAGGTTCATCGCCACGGCGGACATCAGTTTGCCGGGCGGCACCAACTTCGAATACCGCGTCTCGCCGCTTACGTCGGTTGCGTGCAGGTCGAGCCGCTTGCTCAACGCATGCGGGTGTTCGCGCGCGATCTCGCCCGAGGCTGACCCGGTGGGAAACCAGAAGTCGTCGTACAGGCAAACGGTTGCGCCGTGTTCGGCGGCCGCTGCAACAGCGGTTGTGTACCGGTCCAGATACTCGGGCGACATAAACGCCGGATCCATGTCGTGCGACGCAACGATCCCAAATCCGGCGTATCCCGCTTCAACCGCAGCGGATATCTGGCGTCGCGACTCATCGTTGGAGATCGTCCCGTTCCAGAACCACAGCGGACGTGGTTTTACCGATGCCGGCGGATTGAGAAATGCCTCGCGAAGATCCTCACCGGGGTCGTGCTGCTTCACGCTGACACAAGCAGGGCCTCAACCCGATTGATTCGTTCTGCCAGCGTCGCGGCATCGGGCGCGCAGACGGTGATGTGGCCGACTTTTCGACCAGGGCGCTGCGCCTTGTCGTAGGCGTGGTAGTGTGCATCCGGAATGGCGAGGCACGATTCGGCGGATGGGATGTCGCCGATGAAGTTGATCATCGCGCAGTGTCCTTTCGACGAAGTGTCACCCAGCGGCCAGTCGAGGATCGCGCGCAGATGATTTTCAAACTGGCTGCACACGGCGCCGTCGATGGTCCAGTGCCCCGTGTTATGCACACGCGGTGCGTATTCGTTGGCGAGCAGCGTGCCGCCAACATCAAACAGCTCGAGGGCGATCACGCCGTAGTAGTCGAGCGCTTCCAGCAGTTTCTGCACGTGACCGCGGGCCTGCTCAGCGGCGGGGTCGCCGGGCTTGTTGAGCGAGACGCGCAGGATGCCGTCACTGTGAGCGTTCTCGGCGATGTCATAATAGACCGTTTCGCCGGATGGCCGACGAGCGGCAACCATCGAGACTTCGCGGTCAAACGCCACAAAGCCTTCCGCGATGACGTGACGGCCAGCGGTATCAGCCCAGGCTGCATCGACGTCGTCAGCCGAGCGCACGATGACCTGGCCTTTGCCGTCGTATCCGCCGGATCGGCTTTTTAGCACAAGCGGGTAGCCCAGCGATTCGCCCGCCGCGCGCACGTCCTCGAGGGAATCAACCGCAACAAAGTCGACGGTCGGAATGCCCAGCTTCTGGAACAGCTCTTTTTCCCGGAGGCGATCCTGCGTCGCGAAGAGCGCCTTTTTGTTCGGGTGCACCACCCGGCTCTCCTCTACGCACTCAACCGCGTGGATGGCGACATTTTCGAACTCGTAGGTTACAATGTCGACGCTGTTGGCAAATGCCTGGAGCGCCTCGCTGTTGTCGTAGCCTGCCCGAATGTGTGTACCAATTGCACCACCGCACACGTTTGCGGCGGGGTCAAAGACGTTGAAGCGCAGGCCAAGGGGAAGGCCGGCGAGGCCAAGCATGCGTGCTAGTTGTCCGCCACCAAGAATACCTATGGTCATGGACGCGGATCGAGGTGGTCGAGGACGCGTTGCGTCTGGTTCTCGCGGAAGCTGCGCACGGCTTCGCGGATGTCGCTGACTTCGTTGCCGACGATGGCGGCGGCGAGCAGGGCGGCGTTTGCCGCGCCGGATCTTCCGATGGCGAGCGTGCCGACCGGGATGCCCGACGGCATCTGTGCGATGGAGAGGAGCGAGTCCATGCCGCTGAGTGCGCGCGACTGGACGGGCACGCCGAGTACGGGCACAATTGTTTTGGCGGCCATCATGCCCGGAAGGTGGGCGGCGCCGCCGGCACCCGCGATGATGACGCGGAGACCGCGGGACTCGGCTGACGAGGCGTATTCAAACAGCAGGTCGGGAGTGCGGTGTGCAGAGACAACCTGCACTTCGTGCGGTACGCCGAGCGCGGCGAGCGTGTCGACGGCGTGTTGCATGGTGTCCCAGTCGGAGCGGGATCCCATGACGACGCCAACGAGCGGAGATGGGTTAGAGGATTCGGGCATCTGTCAACGTGGAAGCGGTCGGAAGATAAGGAGTTTCGGCGGCTAACGCCGCTAATCGTTACGCTCGCCTGCGGCTCGCTAAATCGTTTGGATCGTTGCGCAGGCTGTGCCCGCTGATCGTTACGGCCGCTGACGCGGCCTAAATGGCAGGACAGGTCGCGGCCGGGGCGGGAATCGTTGCCGCCGGTGCCCGACACGGTTGTGCTGCGCTGCGAATCCGCGATAGCGCCGGTCCTATCAGTCCTCCGATCTGCCGATCAAACGATCTACCGATAAAACGATTAAGGCGGCGTCAGCCGCCGTAACGATCCGCTATATTGCCCCAACAACGCATCCAGTTTTCTGGTTGGAAGTCATGGAGCCTGACAGCCTGAGATTCAACTTTGATCGCGTACTGACGAATCCGCTTCTGGTGAAGCTGTTCGTCCTCCTCGTAAGCATCGTTGTGGTGATGCTGCTTGCGCGTCTTGCCCGGCGGGCGCTTGCGTCGCGTGTTGAGAGCCGCGCAACGCGGTACCACACGCGGAAGATCGTCACCTTTGTCTCCTACCTCGTCGTCATCCTGATCGCGGCGAGCATCTTCAGCGGCCGATCTAGTAGCGTGACCGTCGCGCTGGTGTTGTGGGCGCGGGGATCGCGTTTGCCCTGCAGGAGGTCATCACCTCGGTAGCCGGTTGGCTTGCCGTCACGTTTGGGTCGTACTACAAGCCGGGTGACCGCATTCTGCTTGGCGGCATCAAAGGCGACGTGATCGACATCTCAATCCTGCGCACGACGCTTTTTGAGATCGGCGAATGGATAAACGGCGATCAGTACAGCGGTCGCGTGGTGCGCGTGGCCAACTCCTTCGTTTTGAAGGAGCCGGTTTACAACTACTCTGGTGACTTCCCGTTTTTGTGGGACGAAGTACATGTGCCGATCCGCTATGGCAGCGACCGCGCGGCGACGGTCGCGCTGCTGCAAAAGGCTGTTGAGGAAGTTGGTGCGCCTTACGTGGAGGCCGCGCGCGACACGTGGCGCCGGCTCACGCGCACATACCTGATCGAGGATGCCCGCGTTGACCCGATCATCACCCTAAAGGCGGATGAAAACTGGATGACCTACACCGTGCGCTACGTGGTCGACTATGATCGGCGCGGGAGCATGAAAGACGCGCTCTTCAGACGGATCCTGGATGATATCGATGCATCCGGCGGACGCGTTTCAATCGCGTCAACGAGCCAGGAAATCACACTCATGCCGCCATCCGGCATTCGCGTGGAGATGGATGGAGGTGCGGCGCCTATCGACTGATCGATAGATCGATAGATCGGTAGATCGATAGATCGTTTTGATCGTTCGATCGGTGGGATCGTCTGATCGTTGTCAAGCGAGCCGCAGGAGAGCTAGACGATCCTAACGTGGATATCTTCGACTGATCTTGACGCTCGTTCTGCAACGCTCGTGAGTGTGGGACGAATACATCCGTGTTGTACACCCCGACGCACCAATCGCAGGAGGCCCCCATGGCGCATCCGTGGCACGATATCCCAATTGGTGACGAAGCCCCAGAATGGATTCAGGCAGTCGTCGAAATCCCGAGCGGCTCCAAGGTCAAGTACGAACTCGACAAAGGTACCGGCCTGCTCCGGGTTGATCGGATGCTCTACTCATCCGTGATCTATCCGGCAAACTACGGCTTCATCCCGCAGACCCTGGGTGACGACAACGACCCGCTGGACATCCTGGTGCTGATGCAGGAGCCTGTTGTCCCGCTGTCAACCCTCCGCGCCCGGCCTATCGGACTCATGAACATGCAAGACCAGGGCGAAGGCGACGAGAAGATCATCTCGGTGCACCTCGATGACCCCGCCTTCAATGGCTTCTACCATATCTGGGAGCTGCCGGAGCATCAGTTGCGCGAGCTGAAGCGCTTCTTCCTTGACTACAAGGTCCTCGAAGAAAAGGAGGTCGTCGTCCAGGATTTCCTTGGGCCCGACCGCGCCCGGCACGTGATTGTTGAGTCAATGAAGCGCTACGAGGCGGCGTTTGCTGCAGACACTGACGTGTCTGTCGTTTGATCGATAGATCGTTTTGATCGATAGATCGTTTTGATCGATAGGTCGTTTTGATCGATAGATCGTTTGGATCGTTTGATCGGTTGATCGGCGCTATACGCGAATTGGCAACGTCGCGCAGCCGAGTCGGGCGCGTGGGCTAATGATCACCGCCTGGCTTGCGAACCGTCCCGCGTAACGATGAGGCGACGCAGTCGCCGAAACGATCCGAACGATTAAGGTGGCCACAGGCCACCGTAACGATTAGCGGGCGCAGCCCGCGTAACGATCCCAACGATTGAGGCGGCCGCAGGCCGCCGTAACGATTAGACGATTAAACGCTCGGGCGTCAACAGCTTGTACAGAACCGGCACAACGACTAGCGTCAGGAACGTCGACACAGCCAGCCCGCCGATGATCGCCCACGCCATCGGTGCCCACATCGTGCTACCCGTCAGCGCGAGCGGTGTGAGTCCGCCGATGGTTGTCAGTGTAGTCAGTACAATCGGCACAAAGCGTGTCTCGCCGGCCTGCTGAACCGCCTCGATAACCGTGCGCCCCTCCTCGCGTAGCTGGTTTGCGTAGTCAACCAGGATGATCGAGTTGTTCACGACAATCCCGACGAGCGACGTTAATCCGATAAAGGCCGTGAACGAGAACGTGTAGCCGGTCACAAGCAGCGCGAGGATTGCGCCCGTGATGGCAAACGGGATCGCAGCAAACACGATGAGCGGCTGGCGCAACGAGCGGAACTGCAGCACAAGCACGGCAAAGATGCCGAGCAACGCAATCAACAGCGCCTGCCCCATGCCGCCGAATGATTCGTTGCGGCTCTCTTCTTCGCCACCGATCTGGTAGCGGTAACC
>JAUIJQ010000222.1 GCA_030431165.1 Rhodothermia bacterium
AAACACGATGAGCGGCTGGCGCAACGAGCGGAACTGCAGCACAAGCACGGCAAAGATGCCGAGCAACGCAATCAACAGCGCCTGCCCCATGCCGCCGAATGATTCGTTGCGGCTCTCTTCTTCGCCGCCGATCTGGTAGCGGTAACCCGGGGGCAACTCGATCTGCTCCAACTCCGCAAGCACGGCGGCGGTTGTGGCAGCAATGTTGTATCCCTCCGCAACATCCGCCGTTACCGTGGCTGCGCGCTCCAGGCCGAGGTGCTCAATCAGCGACGGCGACGACTCAAACTCAACCTGTGCAACCTGGCGCAACGGCACCGCGGCGCCCATGCGCGACGTGACGTGCATCCGGTCAAACTGGTCGACGCCGGGTCTGCCTTCGTCGGGCATCGTGAGCACAACGTCATAGTCCTCGCCGTCCCGGTCGCGGAACGACGTGGCGACGATACCCGCGAGGCCGGCACGGACGGATTGGTCAACCGACGACAATCCGACCCCGAGCAATCCGGCCTTTTCACGGTTCACAGCGACGCGCATGTCGGTCGTGAAGCGGGTCGACGGATTGTCGATGTCGATTGTGCCGGGCATTGCGGCTATGATCTGCTCAACGCGCTGTGCCTCGCGGCGGATCACGTCGAGGTCGTCGCCCACTACCGAAATCTCAATGGGTGCGGTGACCGGTGGACCCTGCAGGAACTCCTTGATCTCGATACGCGCGCCCGGGATTGCGTCGAGCTGCGGTTGCATGCGATGCAGCAACTCGGATGTCGCCTCAATGTCGTTGTCAGCAATCTGCACAAATAGCTGCGCGTGCGTCGTTGTCTCGTTCTTCGGGAACGCGTTGTAATACACGCGCGGGTTGCCGTGGCCGACGTTGGTTGCAACACTGGCGACGGACGGATCCGCCATGAGTAGCTGCTCGACCTGCAGGGCGACGGCGTCGGTTCGGTCCAGCGAGGCGCCCTCGGGCAGGTCGACGTTCACGAGCAGTTGCGGCTTCTCGGCCTTCGGAAAGAGGCTCACGCCAACAAGTGGAAACAGGGCAAGCGTCCCAACGAATATCGCTGTCGCCGTTGCAAGGACCAGCACCGGTCGACGAAGCGCCGTCGCCAACGAACCGCGGTATGCCGAGTCGACAAGGCATTCCAGCAGACCCGCCAGCAACGGACGGCGCCGGGGTCGGGTAGACGCCCGTGCGTCCCGCCGCCCCAGCTTGCTCGTCAGCAGCGGCGTCAGCATCAGCGACACAAGCAGCGAAGCTATCAGCGCAAAAACAACGGTCAGCGGCATCGAGCGAATGAAGTCGCCCGTCCCCGTCTTGAGCACCACCATCGGGATAAACGCGAGCACCGTTGTCACCGTGGAGCTTACGATTGGCCACGCCACTTGCTGCGTTCCTTTCATCGCGGCGTCTTTCGCAGAGAGCCCCTGCTTGCGGAATCGGGCGATGTTCTCCGTGACCACGATAGCGTTGTCAACCAGCAGGCCCAGCGCGATTACAAGGCCAACAATTGACATCTGTTGCAAGCCGTATCCGGCATAGTCCAGCCACCCGAGCGCAATCAGCAGCGAGATCGGAATGGAGATCATCACGATGAACGACGCGCGAAAGCCGAGGACGAGGATCACGACGAGTCCGACAAGGAAGACGCCCTGCCCGAGGTTGGAAAAGAAGCCGCCGATGCGGGTGCCAACGCTTTCTGACTGGTCAAACACCGTCTCGAGCTGAACGTCGTCGGGAAGCCGATCAGCAAACTGAGCGGCTGTGCCTCGAATATCACGTGCCACATCAAAAATATTCGTCCCTTTGCGCTGGACGGCCGTGACAAAGACGGCTTTTGCGCCATTGTAACGCGCGCGGTGGCTGTCGTCGCCATACCCGAACGAAACGTCGGCGAGGTCGCGGACGCGCAGTGACTCCGTGCCGGTGCCGACAACCGGTGTCGCCGCAATCTGTTCGATCGAATCAAAGTCGCCGCTGGTCTTGACGTTGTAGCGGTTGCGCCCGAAGTCGAGGTCGCCACCGGGGATGTTCTGTCCGTCGCCCGAGACCGCTGCGAACACCTGCCCAAACGAGACGCCCGTTTCTTTCAGGCGGTCAAAGTCGAGCGCGACCTCGATCTGTTCATCCGGAAATCCCCACGTCTCAGATCGCATCACACCCGACACGCGCTCAAGCTCTTTTTCGAGCCGCTCAGATTGTCGGCGCAGCGTCGCGTACGTCGCGGTCTCGGATACAAGCGCAAACTGCACAATGTTGACGTCGGTGGGCGACTGCTTGCGCACGCGAACCTCCGCAACCTCAGCGGGCATGAGCCGCTCAGCGTTTGTCGCGGCTTTTGTTACGTCGTCAACGGCGTCATCCGCATCGGTGCCCTGCAGGAACTCGACGTACGTGACCGACACGCCGTTGCGGATGGTGGACTCGATCTTGTTGATGTCGTCGAGTTCGTTGATGGCTTCTTCCAGCGGATCCACAACGAGCTGCTCGACGTCGAGCGGCGTGGCGCCCGGATACACAACGATGACAGTCGCCGCCGCAAAGTTGAACTGCGGATCTTCGGATCGCGGCATGCTCAGAAAGCTCATCAATCCAAGCAGTGTCGCCAGGATCAGGATCAGCGCCGTGAACTGGTACCGCTCCAGTGCAAATCGGATAATCGACATGGTCGTGCGGGTGTTATTGGTCGCTGGCCGGTACGATGGTGACGGGCGCGTCGTCGGTCAGGTAAGGTGCGCCGTCGGTCACGACCTGCTCACCCCCTTCAAGTCCGGATGCAATGACAAGCTTGTCGCCGCTCAGCCCCGCAATTGTGACGTGACGTTCACTCGCGGCGTTGCGTGCGTCGTCGAGCACATAGACGGTCCCGGTACGCCCCTCAGCGCGCACCAGGGCCTCGGGCGGAATTGTCGCTAGCGAGTCCGATTCACCCGGCGCAATCTCCAGCCTCGCGATAAATCCGGATCGCAACGTGCGACTTGGCGACGCAACCTCAACCTCCACATCAAACGCACCCGTTCGCTCGTTTGCTGACTCAGCAACGCGAACAATCCGGCCGTCAAATGTCTGACCGGGCAACGCGTCAAATGTGACAGCGACGCTGCCGCCATTTTGGACGCGCACCACGTCGCGGTCAGTGAGGCTGGTGCGAACTATCATCCGCGCGTCGAGCCCGATCTCGAACACCGTTGCACCCGGTGCGACAAGCTCACCCTGCTCAACTTGTCGGTGCAGGACGCGGCCGCTGGCGGGTGCAACGATGCGGGCGTAGCGCTGGTTAAACGTTGCGCTTGTGTGCGCCGACTCTGCGACGTCGAAGCCGGTCTGTGCGTCCTGAAACTGCGCCAGTGTGACGACGCTGTCACGGTAGAGTCGCTCCATGCGCTCTGCGTCGCGGCGGGCTTTTTCCAGCGCCGCTTCTGCCTGTCGGACGGCTGCGTCGATTTCGTCGCTTGCCAATTCGGCAAGCAACTGGCCTGATCGAACGCGGTCACCTTCATCGGCGTAGAGACGCGCAATTGGTCCGCCGACCTTGAACGAGAGACGCGACGACGTTGCCGGCTCAAGCGTGCCCACCGCGCTGATCGGCAGCGCGCCGGCGGACATTGTAACCGGCGCCACCCGAACCGGCGTAGCGGCGGATTGCGGCGTTGGCTGGGCTTTTGTTGTGCATCCGGCGACGAGGAGGGTTGCAACGGTTGCGGCTGCGACGAGCAGTGCAAGGGCGCGTCGCGGGGGGTGATGCCTGTTCATGGTTTTCGGTCGTTGGTCGTCAAGAGTTGCGCAGCGCGGCGACGCGGGTGACTTCAACCCACCGCTGCAGCGCTTCAAAACGGTTAATCGATAAGCTGACCTGTGCGGCTGTAAGCGCGGCGCGTGCGTCGAGCAGATCAAGCTGTGTTGCGAGGCCTTCGCCGAACCGACGCTCGGTAAGGCGGAAAGCACTCGCGGCACTTTCCACGCGTCGTGTCGCAACGCTGATGTTGCGATCAGCAAGCTGTGCCTGGAGTGCCGCCTGGCGGACTTCCAGCGCAATCATGTCGCGCGCACTTTCGCGTTGTGCAGTGAGTGCGTCGCGGCGGAGTTGCGCTTGTTGGACGCGTTCTTTTCGGCGGAATCCGTCAAAGAGTGTCCACTGAAGGACCAGCGACGCGGTTCGGAAGCGGGCTTCGTCGTCAAAGGAGTAGCCGGAGCCCTGGATGCCGTAGTCAGCAGCGATGGCAACGGATGGCAGGTATGACCCACGTTCAAGCGTGACAAAAGCCGCGTATGCATCAAGCGACGCATCAAGTTGCCGGATCGCCGGTCGCATCGCCAGTGCTTGCTGCGTCAGGTCAGCTACCGGCATCGGCTCGGGGGCTGCGATCGCCCCGCGCAGTGCATCGATATCCATGGGTTCAATTGTCGCGTCGGGTTCGCGCGACAGCGTTGCGTTAAGCGCGGCGGCGGCGAGTTGCTCGATGACCTCGGCTTCGGCGAGGTTCTGTTCGATCTCAGCGCGGTCAGCTTCGATCCGGAAGACAGCGTCGTTGGTTGCGAGTCCCGAGGCAACAAGCGACCGCGATACGCGCACGGCTTCGTCTAGACTCTGGACGGTGGCGCGATAGATCTCAACCGATTCGCGTGCCTGCAGGTACCGGCTATACTCCGACGCCACGCGCGCAACGACGTCGGCTTCAACCTGTGCAGCGCCGGCGTCAGCGGCACGCGCAAGGGCTGACCGGGCGCGGGATGCCGGCAGGATCTGCGGCTGGAAGACAGGTTGGCGGAGCTGCACTTTGCTCTCCTGTTCTTTCTCACGCAGGAAGCGGATGGACTCGTTTTCGATCTGCGGAAAGACGGATGAGCCGGTCAGTTGGTTGAGCGCGGTGTACGCCGGGTTTAACAGGTCGCCGACGGGAAACTCGATTGTGCGTCCGCCGCCGGACCGGGTGTAGCGGGCCTGGATGTCGACGGTGGGGAGGTATCCGCGTTTGGCTTCGCGGTGTTCAGCGTGGGCGACGGCTGCGTTTTGCCGTGCGTACTGGAGGGCGGGGTTGGCGCGCAGGCCGAGTTCGATGTAGCGCTCGATGGGGGAGTCCTGCGCCGTCTGGGCCTGCGCGTTGTCGGGCAGGGTGGCGCTGAGGGAGAGGCAGAGCGTGGCCGTGAGGGCGGCTACAGGCAGTCTTGTCATGACTTGATAACAATAATTGACTGTCGGTCAATGCGCGGGTATACCGAGCTAATCTGGGGAGGTTTCAGTCGGTTGAAAAAAGACGGGGGCGGCCCCTGGAGCCGCCGCTTCCCGGCCGATCTATTCGCCGGCTACCTGCATTCGAGGCCGTGGCGAATAAGCGACAGCGCGGCGGATATGAGCTGCTCCGGTTCAACCAGGAGCTCCGTTTTCGCGGATTTAGACTGCGCGATCACGATGACGCCGTGTGTCTGGGCGTAGAGGGAGATGGCGGTGAGCATCGGGTCGAGTCCGGGTCGGATGGATCCGTCGGCGATGCCGTTTGCGACGGCCTGGGCCGTGATTTCCATGGTGCGACCGCCGCAGTGTTCGCACTTCAGGGCGTGTTCTGACGGTTCTTCGTCCGGTACGCGTCGGGTCTGGGACCAGACCATGATGGCGAAGTAGTCGGGGTATTCGGCGGCAAATTCGACGTAGGCGGCGCCGAGGGCGGATATCTGGTCGATGCCGCGTTCGTGTTGCTTCATGACGTCCTCGAAGGTATCGATGAGGACGGTGAGGCCGCGGTGGGCGACGGCGTGGGCCAGGTCGTCTTTGTTGGCGTAGTAGACGTAGAGGAGGCCTTTGGACAGCTCGGCGCGTTCAGCGACGGCGTCCATGGTGGCGTTGTCGATGCCGTGTTCGAAGAAGACTTCTTCGGCGGCGTTGAGGATGGCGATGCGTCGGGCCTCTTTTTCGCGGAGGCGTCGCTCAGCGACTCCCATGTACTACCTGCTGGTGGTTGGCGGTATTGTCGGTATTACGACAATAATTGACTGGTGGTCATTCCTGATCGTACTCGCGGGCGCCGGTTCGGTTTCGCGGGTCGCTGGCGGGGAGGGTGGATGCGGTTGGTCGGGAGCAGGGGCGG
>JAUIJQ010000223.1 GCA_030431165.1 Rhodothermia bacterium
CAGGCTACTACTTCAGCCCACGCTATTCCGCTGATGGCAGCCGCATAGTCTACCGCCGCGGCAGCGGCAACGCAATGCTCGGCACCCGCCACAGCGTTGACACCGGATTGTACTGGATGGATGTTTCGGGTCGCGCAACCGTGCGCGCACGCACTCCTCACCTGATTCGTGAAGGCGGATCCGACCCACGCTTCAACGCCGCAGGAGACCGCGTCTTCTTCCAAACAGGCGGGGGCCTTAGCAAAGAGTACAAGAGCGTTCGGCTCGACGGAGGTGACGAGCGCACACACTTTGACCTGAAGTACGCGAACACCGTTGTGCCCAGCCCCGACAGGAAATGGGTTGCGTTTACGGACCTGTTCAACGCATACATCGCGCCGTTTCCCGAAACAGGCGGTTCCGTCGAGCTCTCAAAAGAGATGAAGGCCGTCCCCGTTCGCCAGGTCACGCGAGACGCCGGTACGAGCCTGCACTGGTCCGCTGATGGCGAAAGCCTGCACTGGGTGATTGGACCGGAGTACTTCACGCGGGACTTGACTGACTCGGTTTCGTTTGCTGCATCCGATGCCAAGCCTGATTCCGTTGGCATTTCGATTGGTCTCACGCTTGATTCGGATGTCCCATCCGGCCGTGTAGCGCTTGTCGGTGCGCGAATCATAACGATGAACGGCGCGGAAGTGATTGAGAGCGGCACGCTCATCCTCAACGGCAACCGCATCGAATCTGTTGGCCCCGCAGGATCGGTGTCAATCCCGGAGGGCACGACGCAAATTGATGCATCCGGCAAAACGATAATCCCGGGCATTGTTGACGCGCACGGTCACGCCGCGCACTTCTTCAGCGGACCGACCCCGAAGCAGAACTGGGCCTACTACGCGAACCTGGCCTATGGCGTCACAACCGCCCACGACCCGTCAGCGAACACAGAGACGGTCTTCACATTGTCAGAAATGGTGCGGTCGGGCGAGATCGTCGGGCCGCGGATCTACTCGACGGGCACAATCTTGTACGGTGCTGACGGTGACTTCAAGGCGATCGTAAACAGCCTGGACGACGCGCGTTCTCACCTTCGTCGGATGAAAGCGGTGGGCGCGTTTTCCGTTAAGAGCTACAACCAGCCAAGACGTGATCAACGCCAACAGGTTATCAAGGCTGCGCACGAACTGGAGATGCTCGTCGTGCCCGAAGGCGGCTCAACCTTCTACCACAACCTGACCATGATCGTCGACGGACACACCGGCATCGAACATAACGTTCCGGTTGCCCCCCTCTATCGCGACGTGCTCGAGCTGTGGAAAGCGACTGAGGTCGGATACACGCCGACGCTTGTCGTCAGCTATGGCAGTCTGAACGGCGAGTACTACTGGTATCAACACAGTGACGTGTGGAATAACCGCCGGCTTCTTCAGTACGTCCCGCGATCTGTTGTAGACGCCCGCTCGCGCCGGCGCCTGATGGCTCCCGACGAAGAATACTACCACGTCGTCATTGCCGAAGACACGAAGAAGCTCGTTGACCAGGGCAACATCGTCCAGGTCGGCGCCCACGGACAACTCCAGGGCCTTGCGGCCCACTGGGAGATGTGGATGTTCGTGCAGGGCGGCATGACGCCACACGAAGCGCTACGATCGGCGACGTTACACGGTGCGCGCTACCTCGGCCTCGACCGCGACCTGGGCTCCATCGAGCCGGGGAAACTCGCTGACCTTGTGGTGCTCGACGCAAACCCGCTGAGCGATATCCGAAATTCAGACAGCGTTCGTTACGTGATCGCAAATGGCCGCGTGTATGACGCGGAGACGATGAACGAAATCGGCAACCATCCCCGGAAACGGGATCTGTTCTACTGGGAACGCTAGTTGATCAGACGAGCCGGCGGCTTATCCGCTTGTTCGGCTTGTTTCGTCAGCCGTACTGGTTTCGCGTTGGCGTGCCTTCTTGACCTGTGAGTTGCCCAGGTTGTAGGTGAGGTTCACGCGCAGACGACGCGAATCCCATCCGCCCGAAACATCCATGTAGAGTCCGCTGAACTCCTGCGTTGCGTGCCACGGCGCCGTGTTGAATACGTCGGTCAACGTGAGCTTGAGGTCTGCGCGTCCCTGCATAAATCGCTTGCGCACACCGGTGTCCATACTGTAGTTCGCGTCCACTTCGTACACCGCGCCCCAGATCGATGGGGTGTTGTAGTAGCCCGACAACTCGTAACTCCAACCGCGCGGCAGTTTGAACGACGACTGGTGATATACGTTGCCCGTCGTCTGCGAGACATCAACGGCTCGGTCACCACTCAGCGTGGCGCGGTTCCGAGTGTGGTAGCCCGTGACGCTGGTGTAGGTACTCCACCATTTCGTAATGTTGTACGGGTAGCTGACGTTTGCGCTTATCACCTCCTGCGAACTGAGGTTCAACGTCGTCAGAACGGTCCGCGAAACGTCGGTTGTGTCGGATACCTTCGCGAAGTAGTCATCCGTGTAACTGTAAGACACCGACGTGTTGAGAACATACTTGTACGTATGCGTCAACGACACGCTGTGCGTGTACTGCGGCTGTACAAACGGATTGCCCTTCGCAAACGTCAGTTCGTCGAGCTTGAACTCAAAGGGATTCAAGTCCGCGTAGTTTGGTCGGTCAATTCGGCGCGAGTAGTTCACCCGAAACTGGTGCAGGTCTGTGGCTTTGTACGTGACGCCGCCTGACGGAAAGAAGTCCAGATATCCGCGCGTGACGTTGTCATCGTCCTGCGCTTCTTTGAACGCCGTGAGCTCGCCATTAGAACTGGTGTACTCAGCACGGACGCCCGCGCTCAGGTCGAACCGGCCCCGGGATGCCGCCCAGTTGGCGTATGCGGCCCCAATGGTCTCGCGGAAGAAGAAGTCGTTGCTTCGGTCAACGTCAAGCTGCGGAACACCTTCGACAATCTGGTAGAAGCCATAGCGATTGTCCGTGTTTACGTTCGAAATCTTGACGCTGGCGCCCGCGACACCGCCGGCCAGCGGACGCTCATGGTCGAACTTGGCCGCAAGGATGTCGATGTTCGTCGGTGATGTCGCCTGGAAGATGTTCGCAATGGTCCCGCCTTCCGGTGACGGGTCACGGAAATAGTTTGGCTGGAATGATGCATTCCCGTTATGGAAGAAACCCGCGTCAGCGTCAAAGTTTGAGGTGATGCCGGCGCGATTGTCCCACCGCAGGTTAGCGTTGAGATTTACGTTGCGGCGCACGCCATCGTTGTTCGACGCCGCCTCAAGGATGGACACCGTCTCATCGGTCTGCCTGTCGCTGATCGGCGTCAAACTGCTGTTGTTCCAGTTTGCGTCGTTGATCATTCCAGACACGAGCATGCCGGCAACGAGATTGTCGCCGATGAAGACATCGGTCCCAAACCGAAAGTTGTTTGCGGGTCCGGAGTTTCGTGTCGAGGATTTCTGATCGTAGATGCGATCACCCTGAACGCGGTAGATGTCGATGAAGCTCTCCCCCTCTCCACCGTTGAACGCGTAAGAGCCGAAGACATTGACGCGGCGGTTGCGGAAGTTGAACGTTGTCCCCGCGTTGTATCGCGCATCACGACCCTGAGCCCACCCAAGGTCAAGCGTACTGTTGAAGCCAAGACTCCGGTCTCGACGCATACGGATGTTTATAATGCCCGCATTCCCCTCCGCGTCGTACTTGGACCCGGGATTTGTCACGATCTCAATGGCGTCTATCTCTGACGCCTGCATCGACTTGAGCTGCGCCGCCAGGTCTGATGCGCTTAGTGGCGACGGTTTGCCGTCGATGTAGACCTGCACACCGCTCTTCCCACTGACGACGATGTTGTCGTTGTTGTCAACAACCACGCCCGGCGCCTTCTTCAGCAGCTCAAGGGCATCGCTGCCCGCCGAGTTAACGGTCCCCTGTACGTTGAGTACCGTTTTGTCGGGCTTGACCTCGATGATGTCGCGTTCTGCCTCAACGTTGAGACTACCGAGCATCACCGCGTCTGTCATCAGCGTAACCCGCGGCAACTCAACCGTCTTGCCGGCCTCCACGGAGAAGACGTCGGAGTTGTAATCGACAAAGCCCACAAACGTGACGCGGACCCAGTAGTCGCCTGGCGCAACCTTATCAAACTGAAAGGTGCCGTCCGCAGCGGTCGCTGCGCCAGTCACCATCGCGCTATCGGATGCCGCATACAGGACTGCAGTCGCAGCCTGCAGTGTTGCGCCGGCCTCATCAAACACAACACCGCCGACCGAGCCCGTCGTGGCGTTGGCCGAAAAGGCATATTCCGCTTCATGGACAGGACCCGCAAGCGAAGCGACAGGTCCAAAGAACACCACGAGCGCCGTCGCGGTGACGAAGAGTTGAGCGTATCGCCCGGACGTACGAATCCGAGTCACCGTTGCAGAGAGCATCAGCGAGAACAGTCGAAGTAAGGGCGCGAGCGATGGGATGAGTTTGGGCCTTACGGAGCTAATCCGGCCAGGTTACACTTGAGTTGCTTCAGCGGAGGGCATTTATTTCTCCGGCGCTAACTTGGCGCTACGCTGCCGCACACGCACCGCCACAACACGCGCTCAAAACGAAAGACTGCGCCTTATCGATGAACGACCAGCAAGCCGGAATCCTGTGCGCGCGGTGCGAAGGCCTCGGCGAAATTTGTTCTGACAGTGCGTGTCCGACGTGCGCGGGCCAGGGAACGCTCCAGATTGCCGAGTCCGCTGACTCGCTTACTGCGTGCAAGCGTTGTCGCGGACGCGGTCGCCTCGGCGATGTGCGCACCGCGCCGGTGTGCGCCGCCTGTTTCGGCGCCGGCGTCGTCACACGTTCCGGCGCACGCGTTAAATTCAGTAACCGTCCAGCCAGTGAATAACCTTCCCCAAGACATGACACGTCTCGTCCCCACTGTTGTCGCGTTCCTGATTGCGATGACGTCCGTCAATGCGGCCGCGCAGACGGTGTTGCAGTCAACGAACAACACAAATCCGCTATTCGGAAGGGAGTTCGTTGCGAATAACGGTCGGATATGGTTCTCCGCCATCGGCACGGTTGAAGGGGCTGAGGTGTGGTCAACCGATGGCACGGCAGGCGGAACCCAGGTCGGCGCCGAGATTGTGCCTGGTTATACAAATGATCACCCCGAGGAACTGACACCCGTCGGTGACAAGATCTTTTTCTTCTTCGACGGCGAAAACGACTGGGAGCTCTGGATGACAAACGGCACCCAGAACGGCACAATGCGGATTCTCGAGAAGGGATACCCTGCCTTCAGTGACGACAACCCGATCCTGACAGGCGTCGCTAAGGCCGGCGAACGCGCGGTTGCTTTTGCTGACGGATGGATGATCGCCGTTGATCCGACAAACGGTGACACCACGCACCTGCGACCCGCCAACTCCGTTGGGTTTATACAGGCTGAAACATTCGCCTTTGCGTTCACGCAGCATCCGACAACGCTCGCGTCGGAACTCATTCGTACCGACGGTACGCGGCAGGGTACGGAGGTCCTGAGCAACATCATGTTCAGCGACGAAGACCTGATCGGGCTCGCCGGGAATCGACTGGTCTTTATCGCGGACGAGTTCCTCGGGCAGGGCGAAGAAATCTATGTTTCGGATGGCACGCCCGGAGGCTCCGGCTTCTTCGACGAGTTCATCGTCGGTAACGAAGACATCGCGTGCTCTGACATGACAACGGGTGATGGTGTTGTCTACCTGGCGCTCAAAGAATCCGCGGCCAATGCCTGCAAGCCCTACGTTTCAGACGGCACGCCGGGCGGCACACAGCCGATAGTCGACTTCACCGCACCGCTCATTCACGGAATCGCGGCCGCCCACGGATTGATCTACTTCTGGGACAGCGCGGTCAACCTCTGGCGAACCGACGGTACCGTTGACGGCACCTTTCAGGTTGGTACGCTGCAGGGTACCGGCACGCCGGTCACTGAATTTGATAACGCGGCCTGGTTCGGCGGATTTGTCAACGGCCGCTACACGTTGTGGACGTCAAACGGCACGATTGATGGCACGCAGGAATTCTTTGCTGGTGATGCGACCACGATTGATCCGCGATCGCTG
>JAUIJQ010000224.1 GCA_030431165.1 Rhodothermia bacterium
AGCCGCGTCGGTTCTGCAGTAGTATTGTCTGCTCGCCGTTGCGCAGTCGCGCCGAAATTGCCGACCGCAGGGGGCCTGACAAGATCCCTTCAAGTCGCCCCCGTTTCTTCTCCTTCGTCAGATCAACAACGTGGACCTTTGGCAGGCTGGCCTCGACGCCATCTGCGGCCGGAGCCCGGCGACGCATTTCGAGGTATCCGTATTTGTCCGCGCGCGCGTTGGCGTACGACTCGAGGCTTGGCGTTGCCGATCCAAGCACACACACTGCGTTGTTCAGCCGCGCCCGTACGACCGCGACGTCCCGTGCGTGGTAGCGTGGTGCCGGATCAAATTGCTTGTAGCTCTGCTCGTGCTCTTCGTCAACAACGATGAGGCCGACGTTCTCCAGCGGGGCAAGTATCGCCGACCGCGGGCCGATAACAATGCGATGGCGCCCCTCGCGGATATGCCGCCAGGAATCGTATCGCTCACCCGGCGCCATCCGCGAATGCAGGACGGCAATGTCGTCTCCAAAATGGGCCGTAAAACGCGCAACCGTCTGCGGCGTCAGGGCGATCTCCGGGACAAGAATAATTCCCGTACGGCCCTGATCGAGTGCGGCCTTCAGCGCACGGATGTATACCTCGGTTTTGCCGCTGCCCGTAATACCGTGCAACAGGTATGTACTGTAGCGCTTGTCTGATATCGCTCCTTCTATCGCATCGAGTGCCTGCTGCTGTTCTGCGTGTAGTGTCACGCCCATGCGCACACGGTTCGATGAACCAGTGGCGTCTGACGTGTTTCCGTGACGCGACACCTCCTGGTCGTCTTCCTGTAGCACGCCTTTGTCGACAAGTCCTTTCAGCGATGCAGAAGACGCCTCGGCCAATTCGAGAACGCGCGTCCTGAGAGCCGGGTAGTCGCCGTCTTCGCGGAGGCCGGCAAGAACCCGCACGATTTGCTTCTGCTTTTCACCTCGCAGCGTTGATAGCAGATCGTCGACGGACCCATCCGCGTCTGCAAACGAAACGGCCCGGGCGAGTTTTACGCGGACCCGAGCCTTGCGGATGGCTGTGTGCACGGTGACAAGTCCGCGACGCTCAAGTGTATTCAGGGCCGAGCTCGAGTACCCCGACACCTCACGTCGAAGGCTTTCGACCGAGGCACCATCCCGCGTTTCAACCAATCCCAAGATTGTTGTAGCGGCGGCGCTGAGTCCGGCTGTGGCGGCCTTGCGCTCAGCGGCTGAAAGCGGCTCTGGTTCAACACGGCGCACACTTTCAACTTCGATCCCGGCCGGCAGTGCCGCCCGAAGCGCTTCTCCGGGACCACAATGATAGTAGCCCGCGATCCACTCGCAGAGTTGCAGGAGCTCGGGTGGAACGGCGGGCACGTCATCCAGCACATCGCGCACTTCCTTCAGCTCCTCCACGCTGCGCTGCCCCCCTTCTGCCTCAAGACCAACAACAACACCCGTCAGGACGCGGTTGCCAAAGGGCACAAGAACACGGGCACCGCGGGCAACCGATTGCCGGAGGTCTGCCGGGACAGCGTAGTCAAACACGCGGTCCAGCGGTACGGGTATGGCGACCTGTACTACGATAGAATCGTCCGGTGGGAAAGGCGGAATCAGTTGTGACGGATGGATCGACCCAGGCCGTAGTAGGCTGTGGTCTGTGATCTGCGGCCTGCCGTCAGACCGACAATCGCAGTGGGGCCCGAAGGCGCTCGATGTTGTCGGCAATAGTCCGGCCATCCGACCGGCCAAACACGGCGCTACCGGCGACGAGTACATCCGCGCCCGCATCAACGATTGACCGGATGTTGTCGGGCTTGACGCCGCCGTCTACCTGCAGGTAGGCATCCGAACCGATCTCGTCGAGCCGTTCGCGAATTGCGGCAATTCGGCGCGTGCTTGCCGGAATGTAGGATTGTCCGCCAAACCCGGGGTTCACCGACATGACCAGCAGCAAATCCGCAATCTCGTAGGCCTCATCCAATGTAGATAGGGACGTTGCCGGATTTAATGTAACGCCAGCCAGCGCGCCGGCACTTCTGATCTGCTGAACCGTGCGGTGTAGGTGCGGACACGTCTCAACATGCACCGTGACGATACGCGCACCGGCGTCCACAAACGCACCGATGTAGCGCTCCGGCTTCTCAATCATGAGATGCACGTCAAGCACAACGCCGGCTGTCTCACACTGATTGCGGATGGACCGAACAACCGGCGGGCCAATCGTAATGTTGGGCACAAAATGCCCATCCATTACATCGACGTGCAGCCAGTCAATTCCCGCATCGATCACTGCGGCAATGTCATTGCCGAGATTTGCAAAGTCAGCGGACAGGATCGACGGGGCTATACGAGCCATGGATCACGCAAAGATGGCCATCACGACGGCGACGAGGAAAACCCAGACAAGCGCAATCGGAAGCATGTACATCCAACCAAGCTGCATGAGTTGGCTGTACTTGAAACGCGGCAGCGTCCAGCGCACCCAGATGAACACAAAGGCGAAGAAGGCGGCCTTGAGTCCGAGCGCCAGGAGCTGCAGGGTCGTCAGCAGCCACGTCATCCCATTGTCGACGAACACGTGGGCGTACAGGTTCTCAAATGGAAGCAGATAGCCGCCGAAGAAGAACGTGACGATTACGAATGACGCGATAAACAGATTGACGTATTCAGCAAGGAAGAACATGCCGAACTTCATACCCGAGTATTCGGTGTGGTATCCACCAACGAGTTCCTGTTCTGCTTCCGGAAGGTCAAACGGTGCGCGGTTTGTTTCGGCGAATGCTGTAACGATGAAGAGAATGCATCCTACCGGATTACGGAAAACATTCCAGACCACGTTCTGCGCCTCGACGATGTCCATCATCCGAAGGGAACCGGTCATCAGGATCACCGAAACAACGGCGAGTCCCATCGTCAGCTCGTAGGAAATCATCTGGGCGGATGATCGCAATCCACCGAGGAGCGAGTACTTGGAGTTGGAGCTCCAGCCGGCAAGCGTCACGCCGTAAACCGCAATGGACGTCAGCGCCAACAGCGCAAGGGCGCCGACACCCACGTCGGCGACGACAACACCTCGAGCAAGGGGAAGCAGCGCAACCGTGGTCATCGCCACCACAACCATGAGCCAGGGCGCGAATGAGTGAATAAACGGGTTCGCAACGGCAGGCCTGATGTCCTCTTTGAAGACGAGCTTGACCACGTCGGCAAATGGCTGGAGCAAACCCCACGGTCCGACGCGGTTTGGCCCCGGCCGGTTGTGGATGTAAGCAGACACCTTGCGTTCGGCGTACACGAGCACCGATGCGGAAAGCAGGAAAACGTTGATCAGTCCAAATCCGATCAGCGCTATTACGGCCAGTGGCAGGTCCATTCGGATATCCGGGCTACCGTGTGTGGTTCGGTTTCGGGGTCAGTTGGGGTCAACTGGGATCAACAGGAATTAACTGACGGCGGCGCCGATGTCGGCCAGGCGCACACCGCCGAGGCCCATCGCATCGTAGGTCGCACCGCGGAACGCTTCGACTGACTGCTCCACTTCGTCCATGATCTGGCGCGGCCCTTTATAGTCGAGTGACAGCGCGATGCGCGCGGCGACTGCCGGAATTGATGTCCAGCCTGGGAGACAGTCGATCTTGTTGTCTTCGACCGACCAACGGTCAAACGGTGTGGCGTGTTCGTCGAGCCGGCTACGGTCGGTCTCCATCATCAGCGACCGGTTCATGCTCTTTATCGCTTTCGCGGGCCGGACTCGCTGAGCATGCCCGTCGATGTTTACAAACGTTCCGATCGTTTCAACGATCATCGCCGAAGGCAGCGCAACCGACGCAGCCGGCAAGGTCTTGTTTGTCACGTGATGATGATGCAAGATCACCTCCACGTCTTCCAGATCTTCGAGCGACGCAAGACCAGCGCCAACGGGATCCTCGTTGAGCACGTAGAGGACCTTCACTGCACCCGAGGCAATGCGCGGTTTTACAACTGACGCGTCAACCGGGAGAACGCCAAGTCGCTCACATCCCTGGGCGTTCGGCGTCTTGTCGTCGGTGACAAGCCAGTTGTCTGCTGCGCCCGCTTTCAGGTTCGGAATGTAGACAGGAGCCGGCGCACCAAGATGGTTCGCCAGTTTGACCAGCAGGTAGTTGTCTTCGACCGGGGCCTGCGCGGATCCGATAAACATGATCTCGTCGCCCGAGGCACCACGAAGAATCGCTCCCGCCTTCTCGTACGCTTCGTCCCAACTGACGGGGACCTGTGTAGAGCCCGCGGAAAGCGTGGGGCCCGCCGGTCGATCGTCGTTGAACCGATCGTAGTCGAGGCGATCTTCATCCGGCAGCCAGAACTCGTTCACCTCAGCGTTTTCGCGCGCGGTCACGTTGACAATCTTGTTGTCTTTGACCCAGTAGAAGCAGTTTGATCCTTTTGCGTTCGTTGCCGTGATCGACGGCGTCTTGCTGACCTCCCATGCACGCGCCTTGAACCGGAAGTCGATAGAAGTCAGTGCACCCACCGGACAGATGTCAATCACGTTCATCGAGTAGGGGTCGTCAAACTCCATACCCGGTGGCGTCATCGGATAGTTCTTTACGCCGCGCCCGATGATCGTAAGCTGATTACTCTTGGAGATCTCTTCCGTAAAACGAACGCATCGCGTACAGTTGATGCAGCGTTCGCCGTCAAGCATAACGCGCGGCCCAAGCGGTACAGCTTTTGGCTTACGCACTTTGCGAAACTCGAAGCGTGACCCCTCGGGACCGTACTTGTATGCCTGGTTCTGCAGCGGACAGTGCCCGGCCTGGTCACAGATCGGGCAGTCGAGCGGGTGGTTGATGAGCAGGAGCTCGAGCGTGTCTTTTTGCGCACGCGCAACCAGTTCGTCGGTTCGGCGGGTGTGCACAACCATCCCGTCTGACAGATCCATCGAACAGGAGGTCTGCAGCTTGGGGAAGTACTGGATCTCCGGATTGCCGTCTTCGTCGAGAACGGGCTGGCGCGTCTCGCGGTCTACCTTCGGCATACCAACCTTGACGAGACACTGCCGACAGTTGGCCGGGACCGACATCGCCGGATGGTAGCAGAAGTGCGGGACTTCAAGTCCGTTGTCGAGGCAGAACTGCAGTAGTTTGCCTTTCCCATCGAACTCGTAGGTCCTGTTATCGATCGTGACCTTCGCCATAATTGCTGTCGAGTGCCGTCTTGCTTAGTACTCGTAGATTCGGGTCTCTTACGCGCTGACCAGTTCTGCCGCGGGGACGACGGATGGTCGGCACTTCGCTTCGAAGTCGCCGCGGAAACGCTCAAGTGTGTAGCGAACCGGCCACGCTGCGGCGTCTGCCAGCGCGCAAACCGTTCGTCCTTCCATTTCGCTGCACAGGTCGACGAGCAGATCCAGATCGCGCATCGTCCCTTCGCCTTCGTCAATTTTCGCCACGAGGCGCTCGAGCCAGCCGGTGCCTTCGCGACAAGGCGTGCACTGTCCGCAGCTCTCATGGTGATAGAAGTGCGAGACGCGGCGGAGCCACTTGACCATGTCGACGTCTTCGTCCATGATCAGCATGCCCGCTGTACCCATCATCGATCCAACCGAGCGAAGGCTGTCTGCATCCATGCATACGCCATCGATCATGTCGGCCCTGAGGGGGGGCGTTGAGCTGCCGCCGGGGACAACCGCTTTGAGCTTCTTACCGTTGCGCATGCCGCGACAGACCTCGTGGATCATGTCGGAGATCAGCATACCGGACGGATATTCATACACACCGGGGCGGTTCACGTGGCCCGAGACGCCGTACAAGACGGGACCCGGCAGCGTCTCCGCGCCGATGCCCGAAAACCAATCCGCGCCGCGGCTGATGATGAGCGGTACACACGCCAGCGTCTCGACGTTGTTGATCGTTGTCGGCCGACCCCAGCAACCTACCTGGGCAGGAAATGGAGGTTTGATGCGCGGATACGCTCTCTTCCCTTCGAGCGACTCCATCAGGCTCGTTTCTTCGCCGCAAATGTAGGCGCCGGCACCTTTGTGAATCACGATGTCGGT
>JAUIJQ010000225.1 GCA_030431165.1 Rhodothermia bacterium
CTCCTGGTTGGATTCCGCGAGGCGTTTCATGCTCTCGAAGAACGGCCGTGCAAGTGCCTCGCGCTTACGTCGATAGAAGTCCACGCAGACGTCGAATACGCGATCAACCATTCCGTCGTCGCCAAGCGCAATTGCGTCTTCCCGGTCAATCTCGAAATCGACCGCGAGCGTCCGGAGAAGCTCTTCGCGTAGCTCATCAATCTCTCCCTCGGCAAAACGGGGCCTTACCATTGCCTCAACGACCTCGCGCAGCATCGTCATGAGATCACCCTGAAGGCGCTCCCCTTTCAGCGCATGACCGCGACGGTCGTAGATGACCTCACGTTGTGCGTTCAGCACATCGTCGTACTCAAGCTGTCGCTTTCGGATGCCGAAGTTGTTCTGCTCGACTTTCTTCTGTGCGCGTTCGATGCTCTTGTTGACCCAGGGGTGGCTGATGACGGCCCCCTCCTCAAGGTTCAGCCGATCCATGACGCGTGCAACGCGGTCGGACTGGAACAGGCGCATCAGATTGTCGTCGAGCGAAACATAGAACTGGCTCTCGCCCGGGTCGCCCTGGCGACCTGATCGGCCGCGCAACTGGAGGTCAATGCGTCGGCTTTCGTGGCGCTCAGTGCCGATGATGGCAAGTCCGCCGCGATCGGTGATACCGGGCGCCAGCTTGATGTCGGTACCACGACCAGCCATGTTGGTGGCAATCGTTACAGCACCTTTCTGCCCGGCCTCAGCGACGATAAGCGCTTCGGCCTTCGCGCGGTCACGCTTGGCGTTGAGGACGTTGTGATCAATACCCTCCCGCTTCAGCATCCTGCTGAGCGTCTCCGACACCTCGACCGAGGTTGTACCTACCAGCACCGGCTGGCCCTTCTTGTTGTACTCCCGGATTCTTTCAATAACCGCGCTATACTTGTCTCGCTTGGTCTTGTAAACGAGGTCGTCAAGATCCTGTCGGCGAATCGGCTTGTTCGTAGGTACAACGACGACATCCATGCCGTACGTCTTGTAGAACTCCTCCGATTCTGTCTCAGCCGTGCCGGTCATCCCGGCGAGCTTCTCGTACATTCGGAAGTAGTTCTGCAGCGTAATCGTGGCGTACGTCTGCGTTGCCGCCTGCACCTTGACACTTTCTTTCGCCTCGATGGCCTGATGGAGCCCATCGGAGTAGCGCCTGCCAGGCAAAACGCGGCCGGTGTGCGTATCCACGATCATCACACGACCGTCCTGCACGATGTACTCTACGTCTTTCTCGTAGAGCGTATAAGCGCGCAGCAACTGCTCGATCGCGTGCAGCCGCTCAGCCCGCTCTGAGTAGGTGTTGTACAGATTGCGCCGCTTCTCTTCAAACTCCTTTCGAAGGAGGCTGCGATCGTTGTCCAGTTTGTGCTGCCGCTTCTCCTCAGATAACGAATCATCTGCCGCGAGCTCACGCTCTAACGCCGCCATCCCCTCGCTCAGCTCGCGCTCAAAGCGGGCAACTTCCTCTCCGATATCGGGCAGGACAAACAGATCGGGACTTTCACCGGCGCCACTTGCGGTGCTGGTGCGCCCTTTTTCCGTCATCTCGAGAGCGTGCTGCTTCTCGTCCAGCGCGAAGTACAGCTCATCGTCGACGAACGGCATGTTCTTCGCATTGTCCTGGAGGTAATAGAACTCCGTCTTCTGCAGGAGCTGTGCGACGCCCGGCTCACCGAGCAGCTTACGCAGTTTCTTGTTGCGCTGAAAGCCGCGCTGCGCTCGCAGGAGTGCCAGGCCGGCTTCCGTTTCGTATTCAGCCGCTGCCTTCTTGTCTCCGGCTTCGTCGGCTTCGTCGCGCTGTTTGAGCGCACGCTCTGCATCCGAAACAAACTGGGCGACCAGCTTCTTCTGCGCATGTACCATGCGCTCGACCGACGGCTTCAGCTCGTCGAACTGCGACTGGTCAGCCTGTGGCACCGGGCCCGAAATGATGAGCGGTGTTCTGGCTTCGTCGATGAGAACCGAGTCAACCTCATCAACAATGGCAAAGTGGTGGCCCCGCTGGACGAGCTGATTGGGATCCACGACGAACGAATTGTCGCGCAGGTAGTCGAAGCCAAACTCGTTATTCGTGCCGTAGGTGATGTCAGCCGCATAGGCGTTTCGCCGGGCTTCCGAGTGCGGTTCGTATTTGTCGATAACATCAACGCGCAATCCGAGCCGTTGGAAGACCGGCCCCATCCATTCGGAGTCGCGCTGCGCGAGATACGGGTTTACTGTGACCAGGTGAACGCCACGCCCAACGAGTGCATTCAGATACACGGGCGCGACAGCGACAAGCGTCTTGCCTTCCCCCGTCTTCATCTCAGCGATACGACCCTGGTGAAGCGCGACCCCACCGAGCAGCTGGACGTCGTAGGGAACCATGTCCCATTCGATCTCCTGGCCACCGGCAACCCACTTCTCGCCCACCATGCGTCGACACGTCTCCTTGACGACGGCAAAGGCCTCGGGAAGGATCTCCGTAAGCGTCTCCTCCACCGTGTCCAGCCACTCCTGCTCCAGATCGTCGAGTTGATCGTACAGATCGTGCCGCTCGTCGATTGTGAGTTCGGCCGTCTCCATCGACTGACCGTCTCCTCCAATATCAACAGCGCCGTGAAGCCCCAGCCGCTGACGGATCTCTTCCTGTTCCTCCTCAATCTGGCGGACTGACTCCGCAATCCTGTCTTTGAACTCGGCTGTCTTGCCAGCAAGCTGATCGTCGGACAGCGCGCGCGTTGCGGCTTCACGTTCCTTGATCTGCTCGACGACGGGCCACAGCTTCTTCAGCGATCGCTCGGTGGAGTCTCCGAATATGCGCTGGATGAGTTTGAGCATCTTGGGCTAGTATTCAGTCGGATGATGTGCCTGTACGACAAAACGTCAGCAGGCAGCAAAGATACGCCGGAATGGCGCAAGGGTCCGCGAGGCGGATGGGTGTGGGAACTGCTCTGCGCATCCGCGTTGTCACGCGACGAAACCCGTGTCGTTCCCCGTCAGGGCCCAATCCGTGCAATCTCCCCAACCACTCCGCCGTTGCAGAGCCGCCGTGGCAACACCACATTCCAACCCGACGGCGGCAACGCGATGGAGGAATCACAGCGGAGAACCAACCCCGGCAGAGACCGTACCAACCGCCGCGACATGACGCTTCATCAGCCCTTTATCGTACCCTCATCGTGAACCGCCGCATCACTGGACGCCACCGCCGCGGCGGCAAGGGCACGGCCGTCGTCCTGTTTGGGCTCTGTGCCCTTTGCCCGGCTCTCGCTTCAGCCCAGCCGGCGGACCCCAGCGGCTTCTCCTTTCTGCGGGTTGAACCCTCTGCACGTGCTGCAGCGCTTGGCGGGTCGTTTGCGGCCATCGCTGACGGTGACATCAACGCGTTCTTCTTCAACCCGGCACTCCCGAATGAGTCCGTTGATGGCTCGCTGTCTCTCTCGTACCTGAACCACGTGACCGACATCAACGCGGGCTTCCTCGCGTACGGAAGAAATGTCCCGGGCATCGGGGTCGTGTCGGGAGGCATCCGTTACATGAACTGGGGTACGCTGGACGGCGCGGATGCCAATGGAGAGCGAACGGGATCGTTCAAGGCGGGTGACGTGGCCCTGACCGTTGGTGCCTCCCGTCAGGCCGTGGACCGCGTTCGGGTTGGGGTGAACCTGCACCTGGTGCACTCGAGTATCGCGGACTTCGGCGCCACGGCGCTGGCAGCCGATGCGGGCGTTGCTTTCAGTGATCCGGCATCGCGATTGACCGTATCGGCCTCAGTCAACAATCTCGGTGCAACACTCAGTTCCCTGGGTGAGACCAACGACAGTCTACCCGTTGACATAAGGCTCGGACTCTCCAAGCGTTTTGCCAACCTGCCGCTGCTCGTATCCGTGACCGGATACAACTTGCACGACTTCGATGCGGTCAGCGACGATGCCACGGTCGCTGACAATATCTTCCACCACGTTGCGATCGGCGGTGAGTTTCAGTTCAGTCCCTCGTTCAATCTGAGATTTGGGTACAACCACCGCAGGCACGACGAACTGAAGTCCAAGTCGCGCCTTGACTTCGCCGGCGTCGGCGTCGGTGTCGGCATTCGTGTTCGCGGATTCAAGTTCGATTACGGATACAGTTCTTGGTCTGAACTCGGCGGATTGAACCAGCTCACGGTTGGCACGACGCTCTGAGTATTTCACCTCCGATTCGGTGAGATATGACGCGGATACGGGCATAACGCGTTGCCTACTACCGCAATCCGCAATAGTGTAGCTTTCGGCCTGACCTACCGGAGACGGTATCGATTCCTCACAAGTTGATGGCACCGGTTGATAGCCGGGCCTACATCCTTTTACTCTCCGACGGCGTTCCTCCGCCTGTGACACGTCACGCGCATCGAATCCTTCTCCCAGGCCGACCGCTTGCGGCTTGTCTCGCCCTGGTGGCGTGCGTCACGGCAATTGCCGGGTCGCAGGCGGCACATGCCCAGAATCAGGGCGCAACGATCCGCGGGTTCGTTACGAGCGAAAATAGCGGACAACCGCTCATCGATGTAAACGTCGTTGCCCAGGACTCGCTTGGCGGTGTTTTCGGATCGGTCACCGAAGAGAACGGTGTTTATCTCATTGCACGCCTCGCGGCCGGCACGTACGTGTTGCAGGCCACACACGTGGGCTATCATCCGTACACAGACACGCTCAGTGTCCGTGCCGGGGAGTTGACAGAACTCGACATCGCACTGCGACCGAGAGAGCGGTCCCTGGCGAATGTGGAGATTATCGATGATCGGGTGTCACGATCGACCGAGGTGCAGGCCGGACTCCAGACGGTAAAACCGGCCGACATCGAACTCATTCCTTCGCCGGATATCACGGGCGACCTGGCGCTGTTCCTGCAGGCATTGCCTGGTGTTGTCACCATCGGTGATCAGGGCGGGCAGTTGTTTATTCGCGGCGGGGAGCCGTCTCAGAACCTCGTCCTGCTGGACGGCATTCTGCTCTACCAGCCCTTCCACCTCCTGAGCTTCTACTCGGCATTCTCCAGTGACATCGTTGCGCAAGCCGATGTGTACGCGGGCGGATTCGGCTCAAAGTATGGCGGCCGCCTCTCATCGGTCATCGACGTCACGTCGCGCAGTGGCAACCTTCGCGAGTTCGGCGCCGAGTTTACCGCCTCTCCGTTCCAGGTCAGCGCACTCGTTGAGGGCCCGATCGATAAAGCAGGCAAGCTGTCCATGTTGTTTGTTGGCCGGCACTCCATAGTCGAGGAGGTTGCATCGAGTTACCTGCAGCGGGACATACCGTTTCGGTTCAACGATTTCTTTGGAAAGGTGTACGGCGTGGCCCGCCAGAACGGCAGGGTGTCATTCACCGGAATTCGAACGTACGACCGAGGGACCGTCGGTGAAGACTTTGGTGCGACGCCGCTATCCGAAATCAGGTACACAAACGAGGGAATTGGTGGACGCTACCTGTATCTCCCCGGTTCAATTCCCCTGCTCGGTGAGTTCGCTATCAATGCCTCGAGGCTGTCTACCGAACTCGGACCCGCCGATGCCCCGATTCGCTCAAGCACCGTCGAACGAATCAACATCTCCGCCGACATCTCGCATTACGTAACTATTGGTCAGGTCAAGTGGGGTGTGTTCGCGCGGACGCTTGGATTTGACAGTGCGCTCGGCGGCACATTCCAGGACCTCACCCTGGACCGCGAGTTTGTGACCGAGTCGGGTATCTACCTCGAACCGCTCTTGCGTCAGAGCAATGGCATGGAAATCGAGCCCGGGCTGCGCGTGCACGCGTTCCCTTCGCGGTCAGACGTGTTTGTTGAACCGCGCTTCCGAATGAACTGGGACAGAGGTCGCGACCAGATCTCAGCCGCGATTGGCGTCTATCACCAGGAGGTGGTCGGCGTAAATGACCGGCGAGATGCAACGAGCGTATTCACGGCATGGGCGGCCACACCGGGCCGGGCAGCGGTGCCCCGCGCGGTACACATCATCGCTGGATACCGCATCCAACCCGCCCCTCGCTGG
>JAUIJQ010000226.1 GCA_030431165.1 Rhodothermia bacterium
CCTAACATCAGCGACATCGAGTTCAAAGATGCGGCAAACGGTCTGATCATTGCCGGCCGCTCTCAGCAGATCAACGCGATCTTTGGCACATCCGATGGCGGTGAAAGCTGGGACGTGCGCAAAGAATTTGATTCGGAGTTCTGGTTGAACAAGATCGTACACATCACCGGCACAACGTGGATCGGTGGCCGTGGCTCGAACAACCCGAACACCGCTGAGCTTTTCCGATCGGATGACGACGGTGCGACGTGGACCTCAATAATCGATCTGGCCACGCTTGGTTCGGGTCGACTCATCGATCTTGAGTTCACTTCTGCAATGCGCGGCTACGTGCTGGATCGCATTTACGACGTGTCAGAGGACACGTACTACGGCCAGGTATGGCGCACTGATGACGGTGGCTCGACCTGGACATCCGAGCGCCTGATGAACGGCGGCGACCCGAACGGACTTGGGATGTATGACGCGAACCGCGGCATCGTCGCAGCGTCGGGCGGCGTATTGATTACGACGTCGGGTGGTGGCAGTCCGGTGTTTGTGACCGGCGTGGAGAATGATGGCGGATGCCGGGACGAGCACAGCCTCGGCGGCGTCGGTGCTGGCGGCGGTACGGGCTGCGGAACATCGAACCTGCCCGAAGCAACGTCAATCAGCTTAAGCCAGAACTACCCGAATCCGGTACGGGGGAACACCACGCTGGCGTTTTCGATCAGCGAATCAACACCGGTCACGCTGGAGGTGTACGATATCCTTGGGCGCCGAGTGGAGACGCTGCTGGCAAACGAGTGGCGCGGTGCCGGTGAGTACACGGTTAACTTCGACGCAACGACGCTCGCGGCGGGCGGCTATTTCTACCGGCTAAGAGCCGGTAAGCAGGTGGTCACGCGACAGATGGTTGTCCTGAAGTAGCGTACGGCACAAGATCCGCATCTGCCGGGAACGCCTTCGGCTGACCACGGCCGAAAACAGATCACCGTTCGACAGAGAACGACGTTGACAGAGGATTAACGTTGACAGAGGATCACCGTCGCAAGTAGTACGTCGTTCCCGCGTTGGCATCCCAAAGGAGCTTCCACAGTGAAGACTCCGCATCAGTAGCTCGGCCGGATATCGGCCAGCCACGCGTGTAGAAGACGTTTGTCGACAAGCCCAGCGTGCGCTGAAGGTGAACGTCGAGATGTCCGCCTAGCTCAACGTCGTGCGCCGTCAGCGTGGCCGTCTCGGCTCGTCCCGACGACGCATCCGTAACTCGCTGCCAAAGCGTTGGGACGTATGATGCGCGAGCGCCAAGCGTGCCGTACGGTCCATCCGACAGATCACTTGTGTACACGTACGATGGTAACGCCGTCACGGCGACACGGAGTTTCTGAACCGATGTCGTGGCGTCGCCCGACTGGCTGAACCGGGCGTGCAATCCGTACGCGAGGAATCGCCGACGCACGCGGTGCGGCCGGTAGAATCCGGCGATGACTTCGTGGTTGTCAAGGTCGTATATGGACTGAACGGGGAACCGCCATTCAACCTGCCAGTCGGTAAACGACGTACCATAGTCGCGCAGGGTGTAGCCAACGCCAACCCACGGCGCCCCCTTCCAAACAACAGATACGTGGAACGTGTGCTTACCAATCGTCTGGTAGCCGTAGAACGGCTGGGCAGCGGCGGGGGTAGCCGGGACTGCCAGCGCACCCAGGAGTAGCGCGGCACCCAGCAGCTTCATTGCTGTGAGCTGCCAACGTCTGGAGTTAGTGTCTGTCATTTATAGCCACACCAGTCTGAAGGTGAATCCGCGCATGTTTGCAAGCCTGCGACCCGACTCGACGTACGGAGGCTGCTTCAGGGAGACGTAGTCGACATGTACGTCAGCAGGGAGCTTGCCGCCGGTGAATCGAGAAACAGGTATGGCGATACCAAAACCGTAGGTGATATCACTCAGCGTCGATTTGTTGTTCGCCACATCAAAGTCGTCGAGCTTGTGCGTAAACGCGCCTAGCCGGATCGAGAGCACTTCGTAGAAGCGCCCTTCCACACCAAATCGCACGCCGGTTCTGAACTCGTTGTTCAGAACATCCTGCACCTCGAACGTCGCCAGCAGCGCCACCGGCATATCACCGGCCCCGCGAACCGACACCTCACGATGAACCGCATAGCTCACTCCAACACGAGCAACCGCAGGAAACTCCGCCGAAGCTTCAGCGCCATCTGCCGCGGAAAACGTGATGCTCGAAAACGTCAGATTTGTGACGCTTGCACCTACCCGCAGCGTCGCCGGCGTATTGCTGCTCGAAGCCAGCTCCTTTGTCCAGGTGGCGCCAACATCGCCGAGGAACGCTGACGAGGCGGACACGTCGTCAAAGAGCTTCCAGCGAAATACGTTTAGGTTTACGCCGGCCTGCACTGCGCCAGTCACCGAGAAGGCGCCCGTCGCCGCAAAATTGTTGATTACCGGCGTCTCCACCGGGTAGTCCCCGCCGGCAATGTCGACCGTAAACGAAGATTCACCCATCGAGAACCGGTTGACGCTTACGGCACCAACAAGCCGATCATTAACGCGACGCACGTACGACAGGAACGTGTAGTTGGAATTGACGAGCGCGTAGAACGGCGCCGAGATGTTCAACGTCACTTCCTGATTCGCGACGAGTCCGATGCCGGCCGGATTAAAAAAGAGCGACGGGCCGCTTCCACCCACGGCTACGTCGGCGCCCCCCATCGCCTCAATTTGCGCGGACGGCATCCTGCCGAAGAAGTACTCCTGCTGAAACCGGTAATTCGCCTGGCCATTGGCCTGAAACGTCGCCAGACCACCCGTCGCAAGAACAACCAGTAAGGTCCGGGCCAGGAATCTGAAATGGATATATTGATTCACGATCTATTCTGTCGCTTGAACAAGTGCGAGACTCCTCTCGGCACTAAGAACGACAGATCAACCGGAATCGGACCACGGCCTGTGACACACTCGTGCAGCCCGTTTTTGGTCGTCAGGCAGCGGCTGCCATCGCTGCGTATCGGTCAGCACTCACCCTGAAATACGCGTGGTTAATCGTTTCGACGTCGCTGACGACATCGGCAGATACCCAGTGTGTTGCGTACGCCCTGCGCCAGCGATCAGATCGATTTGCATGCGAGGTATGCAGCGTGTGCCCGTGATGAAGCACGACACCACCCTTCGCGACGGGTGCCAGTGACTCACGGGTCATGTCGATGTCGGATGCTGCCGGCTGCAGGTTGTACCGCTCATCCGCCATCACGTGATGTTCGAGAATTGGCAGACGGTGAGACCCGTCGATGTAACGGAGGCACCCATTCTCTTCATCCACGTCGTCAAGCGCAATCCACGCGGTTATCACCTCGTCGCCGGGCCGGCACCGGAAGTACGCATTATCCTGGTGGTACGGTTTGGCGGATCCTACGTGCGGCGGCTTCATAAATATCTGGTCCGAAACCAGCGAGACCGGCTTTCCAACAATCCCCCGCAGGAGTTCGCGCAAGGTCGGGCTCAATGCAAAACGCGCAAAGGCATCCTCTTTTTCAAACGGATGCATGACCTTTCGCGGCATCGCTTGCCCGTCATCGAGCTGATCGACATCAGCCTCGTCACCGTTTGCAGAGGCGAGTTCAGCAATTGCGACCGCCATGGCGAGGCGCGATACCGCGTCAACCTGGTCGTCGGGGAATACAGCGGGGACGACGGCCCACCCGCGTTCCCAGTACGTGTTGTACGTGTTGTACGTGTTGTACGTGTCGATAGAAGGCATGATCAGCGTTGGTCCGGCGTGGCCCCACGATATGCACTAGTCGCCTACTGCGTCAATACGTGACTTTGCGATTTGAGCGACGTACCATCAAGCCGTTCGTTATCCGGCCAAAATCATGAAGCGCACTCTCTTCATCGTCTTATCGATCAGCCTGTTGACTGCTACCAATTTTGCTGCTGCCGGCGATAACTCCAGCAGTACGTCCGGCAATATATCCGGCAATGCATCCGGCAATACATCAGGCAATGCATCCGGCAGCGATACCACCAGATTCGCGCCATTCGCCGGAGTGACGGTTGCAGTCCTTCGCACCGAGTACGCGACCAATCCCGTCGGCATCGATGTTGGACGTCCGCGATTGAGCTGGGAATTACGAGTTGCCGATGGCGCTGCCGAGCGGGGTATCAGACAATCCGCATATGAAATCAGGGTGGCGACTGACGTTGGCGGCCTCGCTGACGGCACGGGGCTCGTATGGCGATCCGGGAAGGTCAGCTCCGACCAGTCCACGCACGTCGAGTATGACGGCCCGCCGCTCGCCTCCGCACGGAGATACCATTGGCGCGTACGGGTCTGGGACCAGGACGGACGCGCTTCTGCCTGGAGCACTCCGGCATTCTGGGAAATGGGCCTCCTGAATGATTCAGATTGGACAGCCAGTTGGATCATGCCCGCTGCCGAGGAAGACTCCACCAAGCCACCGCCTGCTTCGATGATGCGCAGTGCCATCGACCTGGCCGGACCCGTCGTCTCAGCACGCCTGTATGCGACGAGCCTTGGTCTGAATGAGATTTGGCTGAACGGCAACCGCGTTGGCGACCGCGTCATGACGCCCGGCTGGACGAGCTACGATCATCGGCTCCAGTACGACACGTACGATGTCAGTGACCTCCTTCAGGACGGCCCAAACGTCCTTGGCGCAATTGTCGGTGAAGGTTGGTATCGCGGTCGCCTCGGCTGGGAGGACCAGAAGGACATCTACGGCGATCATTTCGGGCTACTTGTCCAACTTGTGGTTCGCTACGCCGACGGTCGCACTGAGACCTTCGGCACCAACGAAAGCTGGAGAGCGGCTACCGGCCCCATCCTTATGTCGAGCATCTACGATGGCGAGATCTACGATGCGCGACTTGAGCACGACGGATGGTCTGAGGCTGGTTTTGACGACAGCACATGGCAGCCGGTACGCGTGTTTGAGCATCCGACATCGCGCCTGGTAGCGCCGGCCGGCCCGCCTGTGCGACGTATCGAAGAGCTAACCCCGGTCGAGATTTTTGTGACACCAACCGGTGACACCGTTCTCGACATGGGCCAGAACATGGTCGGATGGGTCAGGCTGCGCGTTGAAGGTCCGCGTGGCACAACAGTGCGGCTGCGCCATGCTGAGGTGCTCGATGCGGATGGCAACTTCTACACACAGAACCTGCGCGCGGCTCAGGCCGCTTTGACGTACACGCTTCGTGGCGGCGGTGTGGAGACCTATGAGCCCCGTTTCACGTTCATGGGCTTCCGGTATGTGGCTGTTGATGGTTTCCCCGGCGAGCTTACGCCAGAAGCGGTTACCGGCATCGTCGTGCATTCCGACATGCCGCAGACGGGTTCGTTTGAGACGTCAAACGAGATGCTGAACCAGCTTCAGCAGAACATCGTCTGGGGTCAGAAAGGCAACTTCCTCGATGTCCCCACCGACACGCCGGCGCGCGATGAACGCCTGGGCTGGACGGGTGACGCACAAGCCTTTGCACCGACCGCCGCCTTTAACTTTGACGTTGCAGCGTTCTTTACAAAGTGGCTCGCGGACGTGGAGGCCGATCAGAAGCCAAACGGAAGCGTGCCCTGGGTGGTGCCTGATGTTCTTGGTACGCGCGGACTCGCCGCGGGAGGCGGTGCAGCCGGGTGGGCCGACGTGGCGACGATTGGTCCGTGGGCCATGTACATGGCATACGGCGACAAGCGCATCCTCGAGCAGCAGTACAACAGCATGAAACGCTGGGTGGACTTCGTTCGCGAGACGGCGGGCGAGGATCTGATCTGGAGCGAAACATTTACGTTTGGGGACTGGCTCTCATACAACACGACCGCAGCGGACTATCCCGGCGCAACAACCGACAAAGATCTCATCGCAACGGCATTCTTTGCGCATTCGACAGACCTCCTCGCCCGCTCAGCGCGCGTCCTGGGCAAAGACGAAGACGCAGAACAGTACGAAGCGCTGTTCGATCGCATAAAGGGGGCGTTTGTAAACGAATATGTAACCGACACCGGCCGTA
>JAUIJQ010000227.1 GCA_030431165.1 Rhodothermia bacterium
TGACAGTTCGCCGACCTTTCTGGTACATGCCATGAAAGACCCGGACGCGGCCAATCTGGACAGGGTGCAGATCATCAAAGGATGGCTCGACCGGAAGGGTGAGCAGCAGCAGGCCGTTTCCGATGTAGCGTTGTCCGATGGGCGGCAGATCGATCCTGAAACGGGTAAGGCGCCAGCCGTCGGCAGCACGGTGGATGTGGAGAATGCCACCTATACCAACGCCATCGGTGCAGCACAGCTCGCAGTGCAGTGGCAGGATCCGGAGTTCGACCCCAATCAGCATGCGTTTTACTACGCGCGCAACCACCTGCTCAATCTTACCGTCCATGCCGGTGAGTCATTCGGCCCCGACTCAATACGGCAGGCCATCTTCTACTGCGGCGCGCATCGGGTTGGTCACGGCATCACACTGAATCAGGACCCCGCCTTGATGGCGTACTTCGCAAACCACCAGATACCGCTCGAAATCTGTCCGACGTCCAACGTGCAGACGCACGTAGTGGACTCGTACGAGGGGCATCCGGTCAGAGCGTTTATCGATGCGAACGTGCCGGTGACGATCAACACCGACAACCGACTTTTCTCGCGCACGTCGGTGACGAATGAACTCTGGCTTGTTCACACACGCTGCGGCGTGGGCGCGCGCGAGCTCGTAAACGTCGTCCGGAACGGATTCCGATTTGCCTTCCTCGACTACACTTCACGCGCCGAATTGCTCAAAAGCGTTGATGCCGCCCTCCCCCGCTTCGATGCCGACGAACCCGGGTCTAATCCCGCTGGTGGGGCCCGATGAATATCGACATTCGCCGTGCTGACGCGATCTTCGGCACGCTTGAGATTCCTTCAGACAAGAGCATCGCACACCGTGCCGCTTTGATCTCAGCGATCACCGACGGTACGTCGCGGATCGTGCACTTTCCGGAATCTGAAGATCCGCAGAGCACGCTGTCGTGTTTGCGTGCGCTCGGCACTCGAATCGAGGACGAAGACGGCATCCTGGTGGTCCATGGCGTCGGCCGATCAGGCATGACGCAGGCAGTCGCGCCAGTGGACTGCGGCAACAGCGGCACAACCATGCGCCTGCTCGCCGGTATCCTGGCCGGGCAGTCGTTTGAAACTACACTGACGGGTGACGCGTCGCTTAGTCGTCGCCCCATGGACCGCATTGCTTCCCCACTTCGACTGATGGGTGCGACCGTCGAACTGACGGACAACCGCCCGCCAATTACTGTCGAGGGCGGATCACTCCGTGCGATCCACTATCCCCTGCCGGTACGATCTGCGCAGGTGAAATCTGCCGTGCTGCTTGCCGGTTTGTTCGCAGCGGGTGAGACAACTGTAATCGAATCAACGCCAACCAGGGACCACACCGAGCGCATGCTTGGCATTCCGGTCGTTGACATCGGCGGACAACGGCATGTTTCGGTTACGTCCAAGCATTCGCTGGTTCCACAGACGTGGACGATCCCGCGCGACTTCTCAGCGGCTGCTTTTTTTCTGGCCGCGGCATCACTCGTGCCCGAAGCGCTGATTCGACTGCCGGGCGTTGGCGTAAACCCGAGTCGGTCGGCCTTCCTGGATGTGCTGACGGCCATGGGCGCGCGCATCGAGGTCAGCGACACGCGGCTTCGTAGCGGCGAACCCATAGCTGATTTGCTTGTCCGCAACGCGCAGCTTGCCGCGGTGGAGGTGGGTGGTGAAATCATCCCTAACCTCATTGACGAGATACCCGTTCTCGCCGTCGCGGCAACGCAAGCCGAGGGCACAACGCGAATCCGTGACGCATCTGAGCTTCGCGTCAAAGAGACTGATCGCATTGCGGCTATCGCTGAGGGTCTGAGCCGCATGGGTGCAAACATTCAGGAACACGACGACGGATTGACAATCGTCGGCCCCACCCCGCTGTGCGGTGCCACCGTCGAGGCTTATCACGATCACCGGATCGCCATGGCCCTCGGCGTCGCGGCCCTGGTCGCTGACGGGACAACGACCATCGTGGGAGCCGAGGCCGCAAGTGTGTCTTATCCGGCCTTCTGGCGGGATCTTGACGCGGTCACTTTCGCTGCCGAGCCGCCGGTAAGCCTGCCGAATCGCTGATTCGATCCTCCTGCCGGCCTGCCGGCCTCCCGGCCATGGCCATTTTGCCTATTTATGGGGCGTTAAAGCCACATTTGACGCCAGCGTATCCGGTCTGGCACTCTTTCGTGCCCTATTCCGCTATGAGGAGTAGTGGGGATTTCCCCTTCACCTCAAGAGCCATCCGGCTGCGGCCGGCGACGTGTGGGGCGTCGCCGGCCTTCTCTTTTTTTGCCGATGCCGTCGGCATACTGTATCGGTGGCTTATTCGCCCGCCGGATCCCACAGGTGCAGGTCCAGGCGAACGCAGCCTTCGTCGTCAAATTCGACCCCCTCGTTGCGCAGCATATCTGACATAACGTGCGGTCCGCCAAATCGCTGCGCCGCCGTCAAGGCACCGTGGCGGTTTACAACCCGGTGACACGGGAGCGGCGTGTTCTTCGCCGCCCCCAGCGCCCAGCCAACCGTGCGCGCCGCACTGCGGCTACCGAGATAGCCGGCAATGTGACCGTACGTCGTTACGCGACCGCGCGGAATGCGATCGACAACTTCCCACACCCTGTCGAAGAAGTCAGCGTCCACCGTCGCGTACAACTTTGTACATCTGTGCACATGTGAACAAGCGGGGCCGCACGCCTACGACCCGCCGAGGATCAGTGGCAGCCCATCCTGGCCGCTGCCCACGATCACGGTCTTCGAGTTCGGCGAATTGGCCAACATCTGCGTTGCCTCAATGCCCTTGAAGCGCAGGAACTCCGGCGACAGACTGCTTCGAATGATACGCTGGTACTCAGCCTGGCCTTCGGCTTCAATCTTCTTGCGCTGAGCCTCGAGCTCTTCTTTCTGGATCGTGAACTGGTAGCGTTCCGCCTCCTGCTCTTCTTTCAGCTTGTTCTCGATTGCGGTCTTGATTTCTGTGGGCAGTGTCACGTCGCGTATCAGGACTGCGTCCACCGTCAGGTGCTCACCGGCAATGGCATCACGGACGCGGGCAAAGATGCTCTCCTGCAGCTCGGTTCGCTTGCTCGAATAGAGCTGCTCGGGCGTGTATTGCCCTACGATCTCACGAACCGCAGCCCGCAGCTCCGGCTGCACGAGCTTGCGGTAGTAGTCGATGCCGTACTCGGTGTGCAGCATGGGAAGGGCGTCAGCCTGCGGCCGGGACCTGATCGATACATCCATCTCGATTTCGAGTCCATTTGACGAAAGTGCCTTCAGCGGCTCAAGGGTTTCCTGAACGCGCAGGTCGTACTTGATCATCTTCGCCCAGGGAGGGAAGACTTTCAGCCCTTCCCCGTACGTCTTGTTGAGGTTGGTGCCACCGAAGACGGAGTACCTGACGCCGCCGTAACCGGACGGAATCGTGGTCGTCATCAGCCCACTGATGATCATGATGGCCACGAGGCCGATGAGGCCAAAAACGGCGAACCGGGAGAAGGTCCGCGTCAGGTTCGGATAGTTGTTGCTCATTGCGTCGGTCTGCGTCTCCACGCTGGGAAGTTGGACGGTCTATTCACACGGCAGAATCGGATCGACGACCGATAAGTCGTAAACTCGAATCCGCCAAATCAGACAGTTTAACACCAACGGAGGGCTCAGGTTTTGGAACTGCCGAAGGGGGCCATACACGCGCTAAACGACCTCAGTACCGGTCGACTCGAAACGCACGTATCGATTGCGCCCTTTACTACGTTCCGCATCGGCGGCCCGGCAGACTACTTTCTGGAGGCTCGCAGTGCGAGTGAGCTTGAGCAGGCGCTCCGTGTGGCCCGGCGGGAGCGCATCCCTTATTTCGTGTTGGGGACCGGCGCAAACATTCTTGTTGGCGACCTTGGATTCAGGGGCCTGGTAATCAGGAATGCGGCGCGGAGGGTGAGCCTTGATCGCAAATCCGGACGACTTGTCGCAGAAAGCGGCGCGATCGTGTATCCGGACGTCATTGCGTGCGCAATCGACGCGGGACTATCCGGCCTGGAACACTACGCGGGCATTCCCTCAACCATCGGCGGTGCCCTCTGGCAGAACCTGCACTTTCTCTCTCCGGCACCGGCGCGTGAGCGCACCATGTTCATCGCCGAGGTCGTACACGAAGCCGACCTGTTGTCGGAGGAAGGTGAGCGAATTACCGTTCCCGCTGAATACTTTCGTTTCGGTTATGACTATTCGATTCTTCACGACCGCAACGACGTCGTCCTGACTGCTTCGTTCAACCTGACGCACCGGGACCCCGCCGACATGAAGCGCATTGTCGAAGAGAACCTGGCGTGGCGACGCGAACGGCATCCGCCGCTTGACACCGAACCCAGCGCGGGATCGATCTTCAAGAAGATCGAGGGTATCGGCGCCGGACGGCTGATCGATCAGGCTGGACTCAAGGGCACGCGTGTGGGTGGCGCAGAAGTCACTCATCGCCATGCGAATATCATGATCAATCGCGGTGGTGCTACGGCGGCTGACGTACGTGCGCTCATAGCTCACGTACAGCGTGCTGTTGAAGACCATTCGGGCTACCGGCTGGAGCCTGAGATCATGTTTGTTGGAGAGTTTGCCGCCGCAGGCGATCTTCGCGCCACGCAACACGCGGAATGATGGATGGCACGGTCTGAACGCATTAGTAGCTGGCGCGGGGCCCTTGTTGTGCTCGGCAAAGATCTCAGGCTCGAGTGGCGCACGCGCGTTGCGGTGAACGCACTGTTGACGTTCGTCATGTCATCGATTTTCCTCATCGTGTACGCCGTTGCCGGGGAGACGCTAGACGATCGGGTCGTGTCGGCGCTCGTGTGGACCGTCATGGTGTTTGCCGCGGCCGTTGGCATGAGTCGTGCGTTTGTTGTTGAGGAAGAACAGCAGACCGCCATTCTACTGCGTCTGCACGCCTCACCGCTGGCAGTGTATGCGGGGAAGCTACTCTTCAATTTTCTGCTTCTGCTCATCGTTAACGCATTGTCGCTTTTTGGATTTGTGTTCCTGTTGAACCTCGATCTGGCGACGCCGTCACTTGCGCTGACTGTCGTCTGTCTGGGGGCGCTTGCGCTGGCGGGTGCGACAACGCTGCTATCCGCCATTGTGAGTAAGACCCGCGGCGGTGCCGCGATGCTGCCGATCCTGTTGTTTCCGCTCCTGCTGCCACTGCTGGGGGCGGCCGTTCAGGCGACGATGGCGGCAATCGGCACCGAGGCAGCATGGAGCGAGGCCCGTTTTGACCTGACCACGCTGGCCGCTTTTGCCGGTGTGACGATCTCGGCCTCTGTTCTGCTCTTCGAACAGGTCTGGAACGACTGAGCCCAATTGCCGTTTGCGCCCACATGACACGCTACCGCATAATCCGCACCGTGATACTTGTCTGGATGACGATCGTTGTGGTCGCCGCCTTCCTGATGAGCATCCCGAAGATGTCAATCCTTGAGCACACGGCGCGGAATCTGTATTTCCACGTCCCGATGTGGTTTACAATGATGGCCGGCATGGCGGTGTCAGCGACGTATTCGGTTCGCTACCTGATGGGGTCGAAAATCGAACACGACATCAGGGCGTCGGCGGCGGCTCGCGTTGCGATCCTGTTCGGCGTCCTCGGGTTGATAACAGGAATCGTGTGGGCAAAGGTCACGTGGTATCAGGGCACCGACGTGTGGTGGAACTTCGATCCCCGGCAGACCTTCGCGGCGGTTCAGCTCCTGATATACTCGGCGTACTTCGTCCTGCGAAATCAGCTCGACGACGAGGAGCAGCGTGCCCGGGTGTCTGGCGTGTACAACGTCTTTGCGTTTACCACGGTACCGTTCCTTCTGTACGTGCTGCCGCGTCAGGTACAGAGTCTACATCCGGGTGCAGACGGCAACCCGGCTTTCAGCGACATTACCGATCCGCGGATGCGGCTTGTGTTCTACCCGGCTGTGATGGGATTCATCGCTTTGTT
>JAUIJQ010000228.1 GCA_030431165.1 Rhodothermia bacterium
AAGCCACTCGTCGGCTTCGTTCTGGTGGTAGCTCATCCAGTCGTCGAGGTGCTCCCGCTCGATGCTGCTCTTCAGGCGTTGGCGGTAGTTGTAGCTGAGATCACCGCCGATCACCTGCAAGCCGTCTGCGCCCTCTGCGTGCACCGCAACTTTGTAGCCACGGGCGACGGCGTTTCGCAGCACAACGCGTTTGCCTGTAATGAGGATGCCCGTGCCGGTGAACAGATCCGGCGAAGTCGCATCTTCTGACCCAACGATGACGGCGCCGGCGAAGTCGACTTCGATGTCATTACCGGCAATGGTGATGGCCGGCCCGTCGTTAGCCGACAGCGTATACGTCCCCGCGGCCAGCGTCGTGCTCTCGGTGATAACCATTGACGGATCCGGAATGACCGGCTGCGCCGACGCGAGGCCAACAACCAGCAGAGCCACCGGCATGTACGTCAGCCATGAGGCGGGGACTTGAAGGAGGCGGGGCTTGCGCATGTTCAGTTGGCTTCTCGATGGCACGCTGAGGTGGCGTTGCAGGTGGCGCCAGAAGTTGACGCTCGCAGTTGACGTCGGCAGTTGTCCCTAGAATACGTAGTCCACGCCCCACGTCAATTCCTGCCCGGGCGCAATCGCGTTCTCGTAGTAAGGCTCCCACGAGAATGTTCGCGGATTCCCCCAGATCGGAAAGAACCGCGGTACATACGTCGTCAGGCCGACGACGGTACCAACGGCCGGATGCTGCTGCAGTATCACGGCGCGTTCGCGCGCATCGTGATCCAGCGCCAGATAATAATCTGTGTCCCAGGGCCAGTTCTTGCGGATGATACTCCCGTCTTCGCGCAAGCTGTATCCGTCGTTTCGCCGAACCTCGACGTCGATATTGATGCGGCAGAGCGTGTTGCCTTCGGGGTGTGGAAAGAACGGATGCGGAAACCATACAATCGGAAAGCCTACGGCCCCCTCATTCCGCAGCCGGATTCGCGATCGTACCGTACGTTCGATGAGCGTTACGGTGCGTTCTAGCGTCAGTTCAAACGGCCCGCCCGCCTGGTGCGTTTTGAGGGAGGCGCTGTGCTCGGACAGGTGCACGTCCCATTCGCACCACGACGACACGGTGTTTCCGGCCAGATCGCAGGTACCGACACCGACGACGAGACCCTGCGAGGGATCATCGGGATACCGCAACGGCGCCCTGCTGAAGGAGTCGGGGATGCCCTGTCCGTCGAAGGCGTTAAAAGAATCGGGGAAGGTGGGGCCGGTTAGCAGGTCGCCTGCCTTTGTGTCGGCGATCTGAAAAATGTAGCCGCCCGTGCAGTAGCGCGTGCCCATGAGGTGGCGCTCGTCGACCGGATCAACGACGGATACGAGAAGCTCGCTATTCTTGATTTGCAGCATGGATGGGTGCGTTTGATCGATAGATCGGAAGATCGTTTGATCGGCAGATCGTTTGGTCGTTTGGTCGTTGGATCGTAGGATCGTTTAGGATGAACCGTAGCGACAAACTTGCTCAAGCATAAACAAACTACTGATCACCCGGCCGGTGGAGCCCATAACACATACAATAGAGCCCGCGAGCAGCGGACGAGCGAAGTGTCGCGGCTGCGGCAACACCATCGCAAAAGGTGAACTGCGTTTTGGAGAGCGGCTGCCAAACCCGTTCTCAGAGGGCAAGCTGATGACGCATTGGTTTCACCTGCGATGTGCGGCACTGAAGCGTCCGACGCCACTACTCGAAACACTCGCCGAAGTAATCCCGGGCGGTGACGAGTCGGTGGTCCCTGAAGAGACCGAAGTGGACAAGCTGCTGTCGTGGGCGCGCTTGGGCAGTGAGCATCGCCGGCTGCCGCGCATTGATGGTGCAGAGCGCGCGACAAGCGCACGGGCCCGGTGCCGACACTGCCGGGAAACAATCGACAAAGGCACGTGGCGGATTCGGCTGGTCTATTACGATGAAGGGCAGTTCAATCCGTCAGGCTACATCCACGCCTCCTGTGCGCCCGAGTACCTGGAATTCGACAATCCGAAGGAAATCGCCGAGCGGGCGGCCCATTTTGCCTCAGATCTTGACCCGACCGACTTGTCTGACTTTACTGCCGCTCTACAAGACAAGTAGAAAGGAATCAATCACAAACACGCCTCAGTGCGCAGAATTCGCAACACACTACCCGCCGTATAGGGGAATCCCCTACAACAACCTTACGCCAGATTTTTTCACTTACCGCTGCCAAGACCCCGGGTTAGGTAACCGGCGGACTCATTCGGCACCAGCCTGAATTTGACAGAGCGTCTACTATGAAGCCCATCCTTACGACTCGCTGGAATGTTCTCGCCGTGTTGTCCATACTCGCGGTGTACCAGTTTATGGCCTGCGACGTCCGGGACGTCGTTGAAGTTGAACGTCCGTTCTTCGAGGAGCCGTCTGCAAACGCTGGCGGCTTTCTTGGCTATTCCGACCAGGACGAAAAGACAACTGTATGTGGTAACTGCCACGTAGACACGCAGTCTACGTGGGAAACCACGGCCCACGCTGATGCCTGGGAGTCACTCCAGGCTAGTGGTCACGCCGCCAGCTATTGCGAAAACTGTCACACGGTAGGGCCAAACGGCAACGCTGGTGACGGTGGCTGGGCAACAACATCAGAAGAGCGGTATCACGACGTACAGTGTGAGAGCTGCCACGGTCCGGCGCAGGCACACGTGTCGAACCCCGAGGCACTTCAGCCGATCGCTTCGATCGACGTGGGCGACCTTTCTGACCTCGGGAATGCCAAGAACTGCGCTGAGTGCCACCAGGGCACCCACCATCCGTTTGCGGAAGAGTGGGCGCAGTCCAAGCACTCACAGGTAGTTTCGTACGCCGCCGGTCGCGAAGCGTGTGCGGGTTGCCACCGCGGCCAGGGCGCGCTCGAGGCATGGGGGGTCACTTCCCGTTACACCGAGCGTGACTCACCCGATCACCTTGCCATTACGTGCGCTGTCTGCCACGATCCGCACGACGCGACAAACGTTGGCCAGCTCCGGCGCCCGGTTGTGACGACTTCAATCGAACGCAATCTCTGCGCCTCGTGCCACAACCGACGCACGGTGCCTGACCCGACCTCTTCACACGGGTTGGAGCCACACGCGCCGGAATCAGCACTTTTGCTGGGTGACGCCGGATGGTTCCCGCCGAACCTCGAGATCAATCAGGGACAGATCGTGGCGACGCACGGCAGTGACGCCAACAACGCGCTGTGTGCAACGTGTCACGTAAATCAGTTCACGGTCAACGACGCGGCGACCGGTGAGTTTGTGTTCCAGGCCACTGGCCACCTGTTCACGTCAATTCCGTGTCTCTATTTTAACGGCATTCCGACCACCGAGACGGACTGCGCTGTGAGTGCAACCGAGCGCTCGTTTGCGGGCTGCGCGACCTCCGGTTGCCACGTCTCGGCTGAAGGTGCCGCAGCGGTACTCGTCGACAAAGCGGCTGATATCCAGGCGCTCGCCGACGAACTGCACGATCTGCTCGACCAGGTTGACCCGAACGGTGAAGACGCCGGTGGTGCGATCGACCCGGGTGACCCGACGTTCACGATTGCGGAAGGTGCGACATTTAACTACCACCTGGCAACGTTTGGTGATGACGTGCTGGGCTCCACAACGCACAACCCGTTCCTGATCGAAGCACTGCTCGTTGCGAGTATCGATGCCGTACAGCAGGAATATGGAGTTTCGGGGCAGCACACGTCCATCGAGCTGAAGCAGCGCCTTGAGACGTTGCTCCAGGAAGCGCCGGCGGTTACGCCGCTGCGTCGTTCCGACGACTTCTACAACGACACGCCATTCCCCGACGCCGTCCCGATTAGCCGGAAATAGCCATCTCGCACGCAAACAAGGCAACCGTCATGTTAACGACAGTGAATCAGGCCTCGAGGCGCGTGCGCAGCTTCTGGCGCTATCTCCCGGGAATCGCGCTCGCAGCCGCCGCTGCCCTCCTGCTAACCGCAAGTGCGGCAGCGCAGGATGTGGACAGTAGTGATGTCGGGATGTCGTTCGACGACATCGTCGATGAACCGCCACCACAGGCCGGTGGCGGACTGGCTGACAAGATCCACATCAGCGGACGCTTCGATTTGAACTACGAAGCAACAAACCCGCTGGTTGAAGATGCTGAATCAAGCAGCCAGTTTCGCAACTACCACAAGTTCGTCTTCCTCAAGGTCACGCCGAACGACAAGGTCACGCTGGACGCTGAAATCCTTGATCTTAGCTACTACGAGATAAAGTACCAGCTGACGAACCAGTTCGAGGCGAAGCTTGGAAAGATCTGGGTGCCATTCGGCGCCACGCCGTTCCACCACTACTACGGTGGTCGGCAGGGCGACCCCTTTACAGGGCTGCTGCTCCCAAACGTGTGGGCTGAGTTCGGTGGGTCGCTATCCGGCACAGTGTATTCCGGCACGCGGGTGAACGTCGCATCCGACTTCTACGTGATTCGCGGATTCGACAACGAACTCGGCAATGTTATTTCGTTTACCGGAGGTGGATCTGACGGCCTGCTCGCCGTTGGCCACCGCACCCGCGTAGGCGTCGGTACCAAGCTCGCGTTCTGGGGCTCGGTGCTGTATAACCAGTTCGGCGAAATCGAAGCGGAGAACGACGAAGACGAAATGGCCGGGCAGCTCCTGCTGTGGGGCGGCGACGTGCTCGTCGATTACGGTTTGCTTGACTTCCCGTTCTTGCGGGACCTGCAGTTCCGTGCTGCTTTTGCGCGCGCTGAGGTCAAAGACGAGTTGCTGGTTGACCCGTCAGATAACCCGGACGGATGGTATATCCGATATGGCGACTACGCTGAAATGACGTATCGTGGTATACCGCGCGTCAGGGCGCGCCTTCGATACGGCACGTTTGTGGACTTCGACGATGCTCTCACGGGCAACGACTCCCACAACTGGGAATTTGCGCTGCTGTCGCGAATCAACCAGAACCTGTCGCTGCTGGCGCAATGGCAGGTCAACCTGGAGGAGATCAACGAGGTCGACAACGACCTGCTTCGCATTCAACTCGTCTTTGAGTTCTAGCATATGAATCAGTCGTTCCTGAACCTCCGCCTTCGCGAGTTCACCATTCCCGCGAAGGTACTCGTAACGTGCGTGCTGCTTACCCTCGGCACAGGCTACCTTTTTGCGCTGACGAACGTCGCCCTGCAGGTTGGCTTCAAAAGTGAAGAAGTCACACTGCACTACTACGGCAACGAGGCGACACGTCGGGCGCTTGAAGAGATGAAGGCGATGGCCGAGGCAGATACGGATCCAGGCGTTGTCGAAGAAGACGCTATGTCCTTCGACGAACTTGACGAGAGCGATCCGGTCGTGGCCGAGACCATCGTGCCGGTGCCGTCGTTTGACGCGTTGGTCGCGGAAGGTCACTTCCACCTGTTCGGCTACACGTCAATCTTCTTTCTCTGCGGACTCATACTGCTCTTTGCCGAAATCAAACCCGGCTTGAAGAGTCTCTTGATTGCCGCTCCGTTTGTTGCTTCGGTACTCGACATCTGGAGCATGCTGCTAACGCGATTTGTGGGCGCGGGCTTTGCCTGGATGCTCATGATTTCAGGCGCGGTAATGGCGTCTTCGTTCCTCCTGGTCTTCGTCATCGGGATCTACCAAACGTGGTTCATGAAACCCAACAAGGCATGACAGCGACATTTTTCCGACGAACCATTGTAGCGGGCGTCCTGGCCCTCTTCCTTGCAGCCGCAGGCGGCGAAAGCGCAAGTGCGCAGATTGCGAAGTCGAACGCGCCAACAAGCCTGAAGGATGGCCTGAAGACCATGCTGCAGGGCAATGGTGCCAAGTCACTGAAGAAGCTGACGGTATCTGCATCCGATAGCGAGGCCGCTGAGTTAACGCAGACGCGCGGCGTAACGCTCGAAGGCGCATACGCCGTCTACAATGGACTGGACGCTGACGGAAACGTGATGGGCTCTGTCGTGCAGGTCAACGAA
>JAUIJQ010000229.1 GCA_030431165.1 Rhodothermia bacterium
TTGCCGATGATGTCACCCGATCGGTTGATGACCAGTGCGACGTTCTGGCATCCGGCGTCGGCCCCGCGGTCCTCGACGAGACCGACGACGACGTTGACGTGGTGGTTGCGTGCGATATCGCGGAACACATCGACGGTTGGGCCGGGAATGGTGTCGGCCACGTCGCGGTAGGTGAAATCCGGGTGGTCATCCGGATAACACAACATCGCAACTGCTTCGGGCATCACAATCAGGTCGCACCGTGCGGCCGCGTCGTCTGTGTATTCCCGCGCCGCCGCGGCTTCTGCCATTTTGATGGCATGTGCGCGGTTCTCGTCGGGAGTCCGCGCCTTGTCTGACCAGAGCTGAACGGCCCGTACGCGTATCTCACTCATGGTGCCGGTTATGAAAGAGTCGCTTTGTGCCAAGCAGTATCGCGAGTCCGGTGCCGATCGCAAGCAGGGCGCCCACAAGGTTGAGGCTCCACCCTTCACTGCCGACGGTCGGAAACACAACGAGCAACAACATCCCGCCGATGATAATCGCAAGGCGACCCACGAGCCGGTATGCCCGTACGCCGCGGAGATCGGGAGGTGCCGCCTCGTCGGCGAATGCCGGCGTGGCCAGGTCTTTTTCAAAAGCGCTCAGCCGCGCCTCGTACGCCACGCCGCGACGTTTGCCAAGCGTCGACAGCAGGAAGAATGCCGTAGTGCCGATGATGCCCGTCAGCATCTGCAATTCGTAACGCGTCACGTCCATGCCAAGCACGACGAGGTCGATGTCGACAAACAACGCAGCAAACGAATTGGCCGGAAGTCCCTGCGTCACGTTTGCAATGAGACTGACCGCCATAATCGTAAAGACGCCAAAGCCAAACGACGCAACACCTGACCACCACGGTGTTCTTGTGATGACGAGGCCGAGGATAACCGGGATGAACATTGGCGCTGAGTACAGCGAGTTGGCCTTCGTATGTACGTCGAAAACGCCGCCGAGCCGTTCCATGTTGAACGCGATCCAGATCGCGATAATTCCCATCACGGCGACGCTGCCTTTTCCGAACATGAGCTGACTGCGCTCGGTCGGTGCTGTGCCCGAAATGTGTTTCCTGATGGGGACGTACGCGTCTTTTGTGACGACAGCGGCGAGCCAGTTCAGGGACGTGTCGGCTGAGCTCATCGTTGCCGCAAACATCGCTGACACAATGATACCGAGCATGCCGTGAGGCAAGACGTTAAGCGCAAGCGTGACAAATGCCGCCTCCGTTGGTTCAGCAAGCTCGGGCCACATCGAAGCCAGATCCGGATACAGCACGCGTGACGCGAGGACCGGCAGGATCCACATCAGCGGCAACAACAGGCTGAGTCCGGCGCACCAGGCTGCCATCTTTCGCGTGTCTCGTTCATCGGGAACGCTGTAATAACGCTGGGCGATGTGCCAGTTCACATTATATCCGAGAATGATGTTGATCCCGTACGCAGCCCAGAACAGGCCGGGACGATCTTTAAGGCGGAGCCCGAGAAATCCGTCGGGTGCTTCTCGAACAAGGCGGGTTACACCATCGCCGATGCTGCCGTCACCCAGCACGAGGTAGGCCACCGGCAGAATGATGAGCGAGGCAAGAAACAGGACGATGAACTGCAGCGAGTCGGTCACCATCACGGCCCAGAGCCCGCCGAGCAGCGTGTACGCGACAAGCACGAGTCCGGCGACGAGCATACATGCCTGGATGCCTGACAGCGACGCGCCAAGAATCTCAAACGACATGCTGTGGAAGCCGAACGCGGTTGCCACGAACACGCACAGGGTGTAAATCGAAATACCGAGGACGAGGACGTTTGGGACGACTGAAAAGAGCGTGTAGAAATACGTAGTGCCGGGCGAGTAGCGACGCGTGAGAAACTGCATCGGTGTCTCGAGGCGGGTGCGCCGCCAGAGGCGTCCGTAGACGAAGTACCCGAGCATGTACGCCGGCGCCGCCAGGCTGAACAGGACGATGGCGGCTGAGCCGTTCCGGTATGCAAACCCCGAAGCCCCCACAAACATGAAGGCCGAGAATCCCGAAATGAAGAGGGAAACGGCCGACAGTCCCCACGGAATGCTCCCGCCGCCCTTGAAGTAGTCGGATGTGCGCTTGTTGAAACGGGAAACGACGAACCCCGCGGAGAGCACCAGCACCGCGTAGAGGGCTACGACGAGGTAGTCAACGCCGTTCAGCGTTTTGGTCATTTGGCGCCGTTTACTTTACACTACTCGTCGAGTTACATCCGCAAACTACTTGTCGCACAATCGAAATGCCCGGTTCCATCTCACGGAGACGGTTTTTGGCAAATGCCCCGGTCGCCGTCGGGGCTGCCACGCTGGCACCCACATTTTTTCAGCGCGCCATCGCGGACCCGATGCCCCGTGCCGTCCAGGCTGCGGGTAACGATGCGATTGGCTTCGGGCTGTTCTTCGACACCGCTGATCTTCGCCGCATGAGGACAAGCTTTCGCAGCGACGCGTTCGCCTCACTGAGAGCGCGTCTGGGTGCCGTTGACCGCGACGGCATGCGACGGTTTATCGCGTCGGAAGTGCGCTACAACGATCAGCTTTTTGACATCGTGCGACTGAGTGACACGGCGCAGGTCATGGCGCTGCAGTACCTCATGACCGACGACGAAGACGCAGCGTCGTTGGCCGCGGAGTGTATCCGAACGATCATGAAGTTCGAGCGGTGGGACTACTTCCTCGAAGCAGGCGAAAGAGTTGTTGGAATTCAGCGCGCGTCAAGCACCCTCATTGCGGTTGCCGTGTGTTCGGATTGGCTGGCCGGATACGTCGATGACGAAGAACGCAGACAGTGGCTGGAGGTGATGCGTGAGCGCGGTTGTGAGCCGTGCTTCCTCAGTACGTGGAGCATGCGCTACCCCGATCAGGTTGTCGGATGGTCGCGTGACGAGTCGAGCACATACTTCGAGCACCGTCCGGAAGATCGCGTTGATCTCTCGCGGCGTCACATCATTCTTGACACCACCAACCTGAAAGCAGTACCGGCATCAGCGCTTGCGATCGGTGCGGTCTGTTATCAACAGGCCTTTGGTGAAACTGAGGCGACGCGCCGCTGGATCGAGCAGGCGACGTTCAGCCTTGGCACGTTCCGAGACTTTTTTGAGCGTGACGGGTCGTACCACGAGGGCGTTTCCTATGCGAATTACACGGCGTTGAATATCCTGAAGGCGACCAGTGTACTCAAGCGATTCGACGTCGCTGACCTGACGGATCTGATCAACTGGTCAGGCTACGTGGACTACGCCGTAGGTATGTCTATGCCGACAGCGTTGGACCCGTTCGACATCGTCAACTTCGGTGACAACGGAAACGCGAAAAGCGGCGAAGCCGGTCGGCCCAAGCGTACCGCCGTTTCGGCGTGGATTGCTTCAACGATGCACGATCGTCGTGCGCAGTGGTTTGCTCTGACGCTTGGCGGCGAGCACGACGAGTGGGCGCTGATCTGGTACGATCCGCGGGTGCAACCGGAGTCCGCGCCTTCGGGTCCGTCGCTGTGGCGAAGTGAGCTGGACTGGATTGTTGCAAGGACCGGATACTCATCAGACGACCTGACCGTTGCGATGCGCAGCGGTGGCCCGGGCAACCACGAGCACGCTGACAGGAACAGCATCATCCTGAAGTGTTTTGGCGAGCAGCTCGTCGTTGATCCGTATCGCCCGCCGTACGCGTATCGTGACCCGCGCTGGATGATGCGTACGACGGCAGGGCATTCAGCGGTTCTCATAGACGGGCAAGGACATCAATACCACGACGGGACGGAGGGCACCAACGCCTCGGATGCCCGGGCGCGCCTGATTCGCTGGGGTGAGCGACGCGACTACGCGTTCTGGGCCAGCGATGCGACCGAAGCATACGCGCTGGTCGACAACGATGTCGCCCGTGTGGTTCGATCGGTGATCGTTGTTCATGACATGCCTCTTGTCGCCGTGTTCGACAGTGTTGAGAAGCGCAGTACGGCGTCGCGCGTCGAGGCTCGGTTTTTTGGCTACAACCACGATGGTGGCGGCCGCGTCGACGCTGAGGCTCGCACCGAGTCGTTCCGGATTGTTCGTCCGCGCGCGGAGCTGGCTGCCGGATTTGTTTCGAACGTGGGCGCCTCGGCTTCATCGGCGCGCCTTCCAATACCAGACGATGAAGCGACCAAACACCCGTTTGCCGCGGTCGTGACGGGGTCGGCGACGCGTGTCGGATTGCTGACGCTTCTTGTGCCTGTTGCTCCAGATGAAACGCCGGAGATGGCGATTGAAAACAGCGGTGACGCGTATCGATGCCAGGTCGCGACGTCACGAGGTATCGCACAGGTCGAGTTGCACGATACCGGCGTTGTGCCGGAGTTTGAAGTGCGGACGGTGCCGCGTCGATGACATCATCAGGCAGGTCACTCCTCTTCGGAGACATCCACAACCACAACGCGCTGGGGTACGGCCTGGGGTCGCTGGAGCGATCAATCGACATCGCACAGACACACCTCGACTTCTTCGCGTTTACGGGCCACTCGAGCTGGCACGATATGGTGCCGATGGAAGGGGGAAGGGAGCGGCATTGGCTTGAGGGTTTTGAGCGGCTGAAGAAGGCGTGGCCGCGTGTTCAGGACCTGACGGCTAGCGCGAACAGAGATGGCACCTTTGCGGCATTTCTCGGCTTTGAGTGGCACTCCTCGCGCTACGGCGATCAGTGCGTCGTGATGCCGCATGACCGCGCGCCACTTGTGTTTCCCGACAACGTTGCTGATCTGCGCGCGTACGCCATTGCCCAGGACGGCATCATGATTCCGCACCACCTGGGCTACGCAACAGGTCACCGCGGCGTCAACTGGGATGTCTTTGATCCGTGCTGCACGCCTGTTGTGGAAGTGTACTCAGAACACGGAAATGCCGAGGAGGACGGTGGCGGCTACCCGTATTTCAATCACTCCATGGGTGGTCGCGTGACGGCCAATACGGCGCGCGCAGGGCTTGATCGGGGGTTTCGTTTCGGATTTGTCGCTTCGAGCGACAACCATCGTGGATTCCCGGGCGCTTACGGCGAAGGTGTGATGGGTGTCTGGGCGCAGTCGCTTTCTCGTGACGCGATCATGGATGCCATCCGCGCACGACGCACCATTGCGCTCACGGGCGACCGCATATCTGCCGACATATCGATTAACGGCGCCGACATGGGCCAGTCGATTCAGGCTGGTCGAGCGGTCGAGGTCGATGTCGCGGTCGAAGGCAGGAGTGAGCTGGACTGGGTGGACATTCTTGTTGATGGTGTGCGCGCCGAGCGGTTTACGACAACCCGTCGGCCGCGAATGGCGATCGTCGCTGGCGAAGAACCGAGCGCCGCAAACTCTTCGGTTTTCCAGGTGCGGTTTGAGTTCGGATGGGGCCCCTGGGGCGATCTCAGCCTTGACCGGATTTGCGACTGGGACTTTGAGATCGGCGTACAGGACGGACGCCTTCTTCGCGTCTTTCCGTGCCTGCAATCCGGGCCGTTTGACGAAGAACGCAGGCACCGGATTGAATCCGTTGGTGATCATGCGGTCCGCGTGCAATCATATACGGGGCGGGACGGTGCGTACCGCGGAAATCCGAATCAGAGTATCGTGTTTGAAGTCGAGGGGGATGCTGCAACAGTCTTTTCCCTCGCGATGCATGCCCCCACCTCGCTAACCGAATCGGTTTGCGCCGCTGAGCTCGCTGGTTCATCGATCGCCGGATTTACGGGTCCGTTTCCCGCAGAGTCTTTCTTGTGGCATCGCTGCGATCCCGCAGCACGCACAACCCTGTCGCGACGAACGACTATCGATCTTGACCCGGGCAATCACTACGTGTATGCACGCATCCGGCAGCGCAACGGACAAATGGCGTGGACGAGTCCCGTGTTTGTTGAGGTGGGAGCGTGACGATCACCACCGGCGGGGACGACGAAATGGTAATCCGGCAACTCGCCTTTGACGATGCCG
>JAUIJQ010000230.1 GCA_030431165.1 Rhodothermia bacterium
GTCAAATCGTTCAGCGTCAAGGTCAGCGAGTGCAGCGCGAACGCGCGTTGTAAAGTCAACAAATGAGGACGCGTCTCCGGTGTCGAGCTGGAGCGCTACGCTTTCAGCGCCGGCGCTGCGTGCCGCGTCAACTACGTCGCCTGCAGCAGCAGCGTTCCGACGAAACGTAAAGATTGAGCGGACGCCGCGTGCTGCCAGTGCGAGAACCGTGCTACGACCAAGGCCGCGACTTCCCCCTGTGACAATGGCGATGCGAGGTGAACCGTTGATTGACATGTTTTCGAGCGATGAGTTGTATGAGAAGGACAAAGACCCGATCATCTTGCCTGTACCTGCAAGAAATAGATTGGCCACATCGCCTGGAATACCAATTCCTGCTCACTTCTTGCCTATTTCTGCCACACACACGCTGACCGATTGATGCTGACACAGCTTAGAGAAGCCATCTCGCGTTATGTCGCGACGCATGACGGGCAGAGCCCGTATCAAACAATTGCTGATGGTCTGATCCTTCTTCACGACACTGTACCGGATTCACCGATACACCTCGTTCACAAGCCTAACCTCTGTGTTGTCGTACAGGGCTCCAAGCAAACAGCGATCGGCGAGGCAAGTCATGTTTACGAGGCCGGACAGGCGCTTGTGGTCACGGTTGATGTTCCCGGCGTGAGTGTCATCACCGACGCGAGTGCGGACAAACCCTATCTAAGTGTTGTACTCGAGCTGGACCCCGGCGTGATGGCGGAGGTGCTCGGAGGCCTCGCGAATCCACCGCCCCGAGACGACGTCGATGGGCCTGCGTCTTTTGTCGTGGATCTCGACGACGCGATGCTCGACTGTATGCTGCGCGCTGTCAGAATGCTCGAAACGCCGGATGCCGTTCCGTTGCTCTATCCGGCAATTCAGAGAGAGGCGGCCTACAGATTGCTCACCGGTCCGAGTGGTGCCGCCGTTGCGGCGGTGACAATTTCAGGCGACCGAAGTCCCGGCATCGCCCGGGCGGTGCGGTCGCTGCGCGAACGCTTCGCGGAGCCGGTGCGAGTAGACGAGTTGGCAGAGATCGCGAGGCTGACGCCGTCCACGTTCCACCGCCAGTTCAAGGCGTTGACGATGATGACGCCAATTCAGTACCAGAAGCAGATCCGGCTTGTGGAGGCACGCCGACTGATGTTGTCGGAAGGAGCTACTGCAGAGACTGCAGCCCACGAGGTCGGGTATGCGAGCGCATCCCAGTTCAGCCGTGAGTATGCGCGGGCGTTTGGTGCACCGCCGCGTCGGGATGTTCGCACGTTGCGCGCGTCTGTTGTGTAGATGGTTGGATCGTTGGATCGTTGGATCGTTGGAACTAGTTCGTTGGATCGTCGGAGCCGCCGTGGTCAAGCATTCGCTGGAGTCGAGCGCGACAACGCCCGCCATGCCGGACCTGGTGTCGATTGGCAAGAAACAGCCGAAGCCTGTGACGCGCTATTGTCATCGCATCACGATATTGTAAGTACATCATGTTTGCCCCGGCCCCCCGGTGCGCAATCACCTCCCGCACAGTCCCTCTGAACACCCTCTAAACAAAAAGCAGTCCGCGCAAATGAAAACTGGAATCCCCTATCTCAATTTCGACGGCAACGCCGAAGAGGCATTCACGTTCTACAAATCAGTCTTTGGTGGCGAATTCCACGGACTCGCCCGCTATTCGGATTTTGGCGAAATGCCGGGCATGCCGCCACTATCCGACGCGGACAAGAACAAAATTGCACACGTAAGTATGCCGCTCGGCTCGGAAGGCATGCTGATGGGATCTGACCTTGTTGAGGCGTTTGGCCAGAAGGCCACCGTCGGAAACAACTTCAACATTCACCTCATCGCGGAGAGTCGCGAAGAGGCCGAGACGATCTTCGCAGGTCTATGCGACGGCGGAACAGCCCTGATGCCGCTTCAGAAGACCGAGTGGGCCGAAGTGTACGGAAGCTGCATCGACCGCTTCGGTGTCACGTGGGGCGTTGACTACGCCGGCTCGGTGCAGTACGAGTTGCCGCAGGGGTGAGGAAGCCGTCAATTGCCTCATCGTTTTTGCGTCGGTGTTCAGGGTGCCCAATCGTTGGCGCAGGGTTGTCGCAATCTGTTTCTGACGAATCGGTGCGGATGAGGTCGACGCCCGACAGTGTCGGCGAACGTAATCTTCTGGCGAAAACGAGGAATCGAAATGCCTGCTGAAAACGCCGATGTGAAGCGAACCACGGTATCATTCCATCGACAATCGGCTCCTTTGCCGCCCACGGACTGCTGATCGGAGCGGGTCACCGCATAATGCTTTAGCCCGAGGCGTCTCCGCTCGATTCCATTCAAGCACCCGAGCACATTCGGAACATAGCGGCCAACGCCGACTTTAAGAAGCTCCGAGAATCTGTACACCGCGCCAGTCGTGAATCCGAGCCTCAATTCGATTAGAGAACACAGTGCACTTCCCGTGCGGTGCCTCGCAGTTTTGCTCTTGCTGTTTCCGGTGAGCGGGCACGCCCTTGCCGGCATTGTCGTCTGTTTCGAAGGCAGCGGTCGGATCGAATTCGAAAGCAGTCGCACCGGCGACTGTGCTTCCAGCGTGTTTGTTCTCGCGCGAGAGGTGCATTCTGATTACGGCCCGACAGAAACCAAGGTCGTAACCGACGACGAGTGTTCCAGTTCTTGCGTCGACGTGTTGCTGTTCGCGAGTCCCGCCGACGGGCAAGGAGCATTGACGCGAAGCGTTGAATCAAGAAGCCACTCCTGGAATGAGATTGCGCCAGTCTCTTCTACGGCAACCATCCAAGAGGCGCCGCCGCATTGTGTCTACGAAGACGTCTGTGGCAGTGACGCCCGGGCATGTCTCACGTCGCCCGTCAGTCAGATTCGTACGATCGTACTGCTGATCTGATCGATTCAGGACCGCCAATGCCGGTAGTGGACGCGCAGCGTCGCACCGACGGCTGACACGTTCCGATGTCGTGAATTCCTCGGTTTCCACTCGCGGAGACCACGGTCATTTCTTTCCGACATCTGCACATTATTCCTTCCTGCTTGCGCTTGGTATACCACCAGCCGGGCCCGGTCTTGAATCGAACACATGAAACCATTCTATCTGGCACTATGCGTGCCGGTCATCCTTCTTTCGCTTGCAGGATGCGCGACGCCACGCGGCGCCGCTTCGACGGAGCCTCGCCCCCTCGGCGGTGGGTTTGATACCTACCGTCCGGTGCGCCTCAAAGCCCAAGCGGACACCTCGAACATGGCTGGCCCAACGCCGACAGCGACGCTTACGTTGCGCGAGGCCGTGGAGTTGGCGCTACAGTTCAATCCCGAGCTCAGATCGTTTTCATGGGAAGTTCGCGCGCGCGAAGCGCGAACGCTCCAGGCGGGTCTGGTACCCAACCCTGAAATTGGAGTGGAAGTTGAAGACTTCGCTGGATCAGGCACGCTGAACGGTTTCAATGCCGTCGCGGCCACAGTCACGCTCAGTCAAGTGATCGAACTCGGCGGCGATCGCCGCGGACGGCGACGCGTGGCCGCCCTTGAGCGCGACCTGGCAGGCTGGGACTACGAAACGGTCAGGCTCGATGTGCTCACCGAGGCAGCCCAAGCCTTCACCAGTGTACTGGCGGCCCAGGAGCGCCTGGCCCTGGCCGACAGCCTTCTCGCTCAAGCGCAACAGTTCTACGAGAGCGTCGCGGCGCGTGTGGAGGCCGGCAAGGTATCGGCCCTCGAAGAGCGCCGGGCACAGGTTGTTCTTTCGACGACCTGGCTGGCCTACGAACGAGCCGCCCGGGACTTGACCACGAAGCGCACCCGGCTGGCAGCCGCATGGGGCAGCGACACGCCGACGTTTCAGCGGGCGCAAGGCGATCTGACCGCAGTCGACTCGTTGCCGTCCGCAGAACAGCTCGTTGTTTTCGTTGATCGCAACCCGGACGTGGCGCGCTGGCGTGATGAGATGGCTCTCCGAGTGGCCGATGTCGCCCTGGAGCGAGCACGTCGCGTTCCGGATCCTGTCTTCGCTGTTGGTACTCGCCGCGTGCGTGAGTTGGGGGAGACTGCGATGACCGCAGGGATCTCGATTCCTCTACCCCTATTCGACCGAAATCAAGGGGCTGTTAGTGAAGCGCAATACCGCCACAGACAAGGCGAAGAGGCGCAGAAAGCTGCGCAGATAGAGGCCCGCCGAATGCTCGCCGAAGCGTACGGGCAACTGGCGAGCGCGTACACGGAGGTCACGACATTGCGGCAGGATGTCTTGCCTGCCGCACAGGAAAACTCGGCGGCTACAGAGGAAGGCTACCTGGAGGGCAAGTTCGACCTGCTCACGGTACTCGACGCCCAGCGCACCCTCTTCGAGACAACCAACCAGTACATCGAAGCCCTGGCGGCCTACCACTTTTCCCGCGCCACGGTCGAACGACTCATCGGCACTCCCCTTTCGGACATTTAACCCGGTAGACTCTCATGTACAGACTACATAGATATGCGAGCGTGCTGCGAGCCGTCATTTTCTCTGGGCTGCTCCTCACCGCTACGACGACCCTCACCGCCTGCGGCTCGGACGACGACCCGGCAAGAAACCGGGACCAACACGACGATGAAGGACACGAAGGCCAAGAGCAGCTCCTTCGCCTTACCGCCGATGAACTCGACGAGTTCGAGATTGGCGTTGAAATAGCGGCGCCCGGCACGCTCAGCGTCGCCGTGACGTTCCCCGGTGAGGTCAAGATCAACCAGGATCGCTTTGCCCATATCGTGCCGCGCATTCCTGGTTTCGTGCACTCCGCCAATAAGTCGGTTGGCGATGTGGTGCGCGCTGGCGAGGTGTTGGCTGTCCTCGACAGCCGCGACCTGGCTGATATCAAGGCCGACTACCTGGCGAGCCTGGAACGGCTCGAACTGGCTGACGCTACGTTCCGGCGGGAGGAGAATCTCTATCAAAAGAAGATCTCCTCCGAGCAGGAATACGTCGCTGCCCGGCAGGCTCTGGCCGAGGCACGTATCGCCGTGCGCTCGGCCCGGCAGAAGTTGCTAGCGCTCGGCTTTTCAGAATCGTACATCGTAGCCCTGCCTGAGCAAGCCGAGCACGCCCTGGTGCATTACGAACTGACAGCGCCACTCCCAGGCGTGGTCGTCGAGAGGCACATCAGTCAGGGCGAAGCGCTGACTGCCGACGCGGAGGCCTTCGCCATAGCTGACCTGCGCACGGTGTGGGTTGACCTGAACGTGTTTCAAAAGGACCTGGATCTCGTCCGCGAGGGCCAGCCGGTGGATATCGTCACGACCGGAGGGCAGATACAAGGGCGAGGCACGATCCAGTACGTCCGCCCCATTGTCGGTGAGGACACCCGCACGGCGATCGCCCGCATCGTGCTCGATAACGCAGACGGCCGCTGGAAGCCTGGACTCTTCGTGAGCGGCTCCATCGCTGTCGATGCTGTCGAAGTGCCGCTTGTCGTGCCTCGATCAGCGCTCATCGCGATGGACGACCTGGTCGTCGTTTTCGTGCAGACGAGCGAAGGCTTGACGCCCCAGCCGGTCACGGTAGGCCGGGAGAATGAGACCCTGGCCGAGATCACCGAGGGCCTGGCGCCGGGCACGCGCTACGTCGCCCGGGGTGGCTTTGCTCTTAAGGCTGAACTCGAAAAAGGTGAACTCGGCGAAGGTCACGGCCACTAGAGCGCGGAGGTATTACAATGAACAGACTTATCGAATTTTCCCTGCGCAGCCGGCTACTCATCCTCGCGCTGGCTGTGCTGGTGATGGGCGCGGGCTGGCTCAGTTATCAGAAGCTCCCCGTAGACGCCTTTCCCGACGTGTCGCCCTCGCTCGTACAGGTCTTCACGGTCACCGAAGGGCTGGCGCCTGAGGAGATCGAGCAGTATGTGACGTATCCCATCGAAACGGCGATGAACGGACAGCCGAACCTCG
>JAUIJQ010000231.1 GCA_030431165.1 Rhodothermia bacterium
TTCTCGAAGTCGTCGACAACTACGTCTCGATCCTCGCTGAGACGGCCGAACCGGCAACCGACATCGACATCGAGCGCGCCAAAGAAGCTGAGGCCCAGGCGCAGAGGCTGCTGAAAGCCGGCGACGGCGATCGGGCCGAGGCAGAGGCGATGCTCCAGCGCGCCCGCAACAGGCTTCGCGTGGCGATGAGCTCGGTCGGATCCTGACCCACCGGGCGGCAGACTTCACCTTCCGCTTCTTCCCGATTTCCGCGTAGCCTCGTCGCGTGTTCCTAACCAAGGGCGCCGTACTGGCTCGCTGGGCGTTGTTCTGCGACGGGTCGTTGTCTGTGGCGCGGCCGTTGTTCTGCGATGGGGCCGTTGTTTGTGAACTGCCGCCTACGCGCGGAGGCAATCAGTCTGCCTGTGGTGTGTTATGCAAGCGCGTGACGACACGCGTTTCGTCCCGTACCTTCCCGTTTAGTTGTATAGGGGACAAGAACTCGCACACGTAACACGAACATCCCATTGCGTATGGCCACTCTCGACGCACTTCCCACGCCCGCCCTTCTTGTTGAGAAGCACCGCCTCGAAGAAAACATCGCATCGATGCAGGAGGTGGCGTCTCAGGCGGGGGTAGCACTGCGTCCGCACACCAAGACGCACAAGTCCGTATTCATCGCGTCAATGCAGCGTGCAGCGGGTGCATCGGGCATTACGGTTGCAAAGGTCGGCGAGGCAGAGGTTTTTGCAGAAGCGGGGTTTGATGACATCCGCATCGCGTATTGCGTCGTTGGCGCAGAGAAGATGCGCAGAATAGTCTCCTTGTCGCGGCGTTGTCGTGTCAGCTTCTGCGTTGATACACCCGCCGGTGCGCGACTGGCATCCGAGGGAATTACCGACGCTGATCAAACCGCTGACGTTGAGGTATTGATCGAGGTGGACACGGGCCAGGGACGCACGGGCGTGCCATGGGACGACGACCACGCGCTCGTCGAGTTGGCGTCGGTTATTCGTGACAGCGCCGGCATCCGGTTTGCCGGATTGCTCACGCACGGTGGTTTTGGGTACTACGGACCACGGGGCAGTGAGTCATCAGCCGACGCGTTGCAACGCGCTGCGCTGGATGAACGTGAACGTGTTCTGCGCGCGGCGCGCACGCTGGTCGATGCGGGCATCGAGGTGCCGGAGATCAGCGTTGGCTCGACGCCGACCCTTCGGTACTTCGGCGGTGGCGAAGCGGCGGGAGGATCTGCCGGCACGGGTGACTCCGCGGGCGGAGGCCCGCGCATCACGGAAGTGCGTCCCGGCAACTATGTGTTTCTGGATCGTACGCAGGTTGGACTCGGCGTTGCAAGATGGACCAACTGTGCGTTGACCGTGTTGACGACGGTGATATCTCTCCGTCGCGACAGTGATGGCACCGAACGACTTTATCTGGATGCCGGCAAGAAGGTGTTTACAAGTGACGGCGCATTTGGGATGGAGGGATACGGACAGATCCTGTATAACCCTCGCGCCATGGTCCCGCTCCCGCATGCTACGATTGTCAGCCTGTCGGAGGAGCACGCGTGGGTGAAGGTACGCGGCGGTGCAACAGCCGATGTTGGTGATACACTGCGGGTTGTACCAAACCACGCATGTGTTGTGGTTAACAACTTTGACGAGATGTACCTCGTCGATGGGGACGAGGTCGTAGAGACAATTGCGGTAACTGCGCGGGGTCGGGTCACGTGAGTTTGATCCCGTTGCGGTGGGACAGTACCATTGGTCGTCCGTTGGCGGAGGGCATAATGAAGAGCATGGTTGTAAGGCAAAGAATGTGGCATCTGCATCAGCGACAGACTCTGCTCATCCTGTTGGTCGGATTTGCAGTGGTACTTGCCGGATGCAACGACAGCAATGAAGTTGCGCTGAACGATGGCATTGATACGGTTGTTGTTCCTTCGGGAATGGCGCTGGTCCCGGGTGGCGTGACGACTATTGGTTCTGAAGACGGATTGCCTGCTGAGCGTCCCGTTTTTGACGCTGCAGTTCGCGCGTTCCTGCTGGACGTACATCCGGTAACAGTCTCTGCTTTTCGCGCGTTTGTTGATTCAACCGGGTTTGTCACGCAGGCAGAAGCGTTTGGCGATGCGGGTGTCCTTGTTGACAAGCAGTGGGCACTTGTATCCGGAGCGAACTGGAGGATGCCGCTTGGGGTTGACGAAGCGCCGGCTCCCGATGATCACCCTGTTACCCAGGTCTCCTGGAACGACGCGGTTGCTTACTGTGAGTCGTTGGGGAAACGCCTTCCAACCGAGATCGAATGGGAGCATGCTGCGCGTGGTGCTGACAACGGACGAGATCGATACGCGTGGGGAGAAGACCTTACCGATGGTGAACACCACCATCACGCGAACACGTGGCAGGGTGTTTTTCCGGACTTCAACAGAAATGAAGACGGATACGCCCTGACGTCGCCGGTGGGCGCGTTTGGGGAAACCGACCTTGGCCTGACAGACATGGGCGGAAACGTCTGGGAGTGGACCGCCGACTGGCTGCGACCATACGGCAGGGGATATGCTTCGTTCACACCCGACGCATCGAGCGAGAAGGTGCAGCGTGGGGGTTCTTTTCTGTGCAACGAGGACTGGTGTCACGGTTTTCGCGTGTCGGCACGCAGCCATTCCACGCCCGAGACAAGCCTTTTCCACGTCGGATTTCGCTGCGCCCGAACGATTGGGTGAGGTATCCGTAAGCACCAATCCGCATTGGGTAGCGCCGTAACTTGCAGTTCGCGGTGCGGCGGCACCGAGGTAACGATGAAGCGTTACGGCAACGACTAAACGGGAAGCAGGAATCGATGGCCGGCCACAATAAATGGTCTAAAATCAAGCGGCAAAAAGCCGTGACCGACGCGCGGCGTTCGAAGGCGTGGGCGCGTATCACACGCGACATCATGATTGCGGCGCGTGAAGGAGGCGGCGACGCCGGAATGAATCCGAAACTTGCCCTTGCCATGGAAAAGGCCAAGGGCGAGAATATGCCGAAAGACAATATCGAGCGTGCCATCAAGCGCGGGCTCGGCGAAATCGAGGGCCAGGACTACGTCGAGATGACGTACGAGGGATATGGCCCGGGTGGCGTCGCTGTCCTGGTTGAAGCGCTCACCGACAACACAAATCGCACAGTCGCGGATGTCCGCCACCTCTTCTCAAAATCCGGCGGAAGTCTCGGGCAGTCGGGGTCTGTAGCCTACCTGTTTGAACGCGCCGGCATCATCGAGGTACCGGCAGACGGAAACGACGAGCTGTCCCTCTTCGAGCTGGTCGCTGAGGCCGGTGCCGACGATTTGTCGAAGGACGAAGATACCTTCGAAGTGCGTACATCGGTCGAGTCGTTTGGTGCGGTTCAGGAAGCGCTGCAGGCCGCCGGAGTAGCGACGGGTGAAGCGAGTCTGCAACGATTCCCAACGACGACAATTACACTCGATGCTGAGACAGCGAAAAAGGTCGCACGTCTCATCGAGAAGTTGGAAGAGCACCAGGACGTACAGGCTGTCTACTCCACGTTGGAAATAGACGAAGCGACACTCGCCGCAATCATGGCATGATCATTCTCGGCATCGACCCGGGTTCGCGAATTACCGGATACGGCGTGATCGAGACAACGCCGGCGGGTGATCGTGCAATTGACTTCGGGATCCTGAATGTCGAGCGCGATCAGAAAGACCCGCACCTGCGCCTCCATGCGATCTATCACCGCATCGACGCGTTGATCCAGGAGTACCTGCCCGATGAGTGCGCGGTGGAAATGCCCGTCTATGGGCGCAATGCGCAGTCGATGTTGAAACTGGGGCGCGCCCAGGCCGCTGCCATCCTGGCGGCAATGAACAGGTCGCTTCCGGTGTCGCAGTACACCCCGAAAGAAATCAAGAAATCCGTAACCGGAAATGGGGCGGCAACCAAAGAACAGGTCCGCTACATGGTCTGCAATCTGTTGCGATTGGTTGACGGACACGACATGGGTCTCGACAGCGCTGACGCGCTTGCAATCGGGCTCTGTCACGCACATCGGCGCGACGCAACCAATGGCGTCAGCAAATCGTGGGAAGCGTTTGTGAGGGAGAATCCTGGGCGGATTCGACAGGGGTAGCTGCGCTCCCGGTCCGACGGACTTGAGCTAGTCGTAGAAGAAGCCGCGTTCTTCGTCGCGGACGCGCACTACATCCGCAATCTCGTCGATCTCAAGCTTGTGGTGCGCGAGTGACGCCACCAGGCCTGCGACCTGTCTGTCTTTGTTTGGAGCCTGGTTGAGTTCGGGATGTGCCTGCTCGACGATACTGATAAGGATGCGCAGATAGGGATAGCGCTCCTCGGGAGTTTGCATACCGGCAATCGATTCGGCGAACAGTTCAGCATTCCTGCCAACCTGCCGATCGATAATCTTGGCGATCTTGGAAATATTGTCGGTCATGCGTTGCGGGTCCACCGTGAGGCCGCGTTCGAGGGCTGGACTGCTGCCGCCGAGACGATTGGATGGGATTGGTCGGCGCGGCTGGTCAGCGCCTCTGGTCAGTTCTGTTGATCGGTGCTTTCGGTCGGTGCTTTCGGTGAGTGCTTTCGATCGGTACTGCCGATTGCTGCTGACGGACCGTCTTCCGGTCGATTCTTTCCGTCAGCTCGTCCGGCCGGTTCCGTCGGTTCGTCCAGCGAGTTCGATAGAGCAGCTCTGGTGGGCGAGTGGGTGGAGAGAGCGGTGAAGGATTGACTCTCTGAATTATATGTAACGTCCAGCCTGCAACCAAGATCCGTCGAACCGAAACGACGTTCCGGCGTCGGAGACTGCCCCGGCACCAACACGTGACCCACAGTATATTGCAGCCCGATGGCTGAAATGGCTGAACATACGACCCCATCGCCGCTCTACAGGCTGGATCTGCTGGTACCGATCCCCGCGCACCAGCGACGCGCGCGGGTGGGGAAAAGCCTGGCGCAGGGGCAACTTGTGTATTACGGCCCAAGCCCCAGCTACTACGGAATCGGCGAGATCAAACGTATCGTCGGGCGCTACGTCGCAGTGGATTTCAGGGGTACCGGTGCGTTTCGCGTCCACGAAGACGTCATCGAGCGGGACTATCTGATTCCGATCCCGCAGGCGACCATGTCGCTGCTGTAGGCGCAACGGATGCGGGTGCGGAACTGCCAGAGGCGATTACCTTAGAATTCCTCTGGACATTCTATCACCATGCGCACTCCGACACTCCATCCATCGGTTCGGCTGGTCCGGCTCGTTCGGCCGGGTGTCCCTGCGCGTGGACGCAGTGTTCTCTTTTTGATTGTTGCGGTAGTGCTGGCGCTTCCCGTGGAATCGGCGGATGCACAGTACTTCCGGTTCGGAAAAAACCGCGTCCAGTACAAAGTCCAGGACTGGCAAACGCTCCCGGCAGAACACTTCGTCTTCTACTTCGACGCTGACGTAGAAGGGCTTGCACGTGAAGCCCTCGTCGCCGCCGAGCAGTCCTACAACCAGGTCTCCTCACTGATCGGACACCACATCGATCGCCGGATACCTGTCATCGTCTACGCCAGTCATCGCACCTTTGGCGTGACCAACGCTGTGCAGCTCCCGGACTTCTCGGAAGGTATTGGCGGCGTCACCGAGATATACAAGAACCGGATCGCCATTCCGTTTACCGGCGACCGTGCAAAGTTCGCCCACGTGCTGCACCACGAGATCGTACACGCGGTGCTCAACGACCTGTACTACGGCGGAACGCTGCAGGCCCTGCTGCAAAACAACCTTCGTCTTCCCATTCCCCCATGGTTCAATGAAGGGCTCGCCGAGTTTGCGGCTGAGCACTGGTCCACCGAAGCCGACATGTTTATTCGGGAGGCGGTGCTTACCGACAACCTGCCGCCCATTGCCCAACTCAACGGCCGGTTCGCGTATCACGGCGGACACAGCGTTTG
>JAUIJQ010000232.1 GCA_030431165.1 Rhodothermia bacterium
CGTGCGGGGTTGCGTCCCGCCTGACCATAGCGAGTCAACCATGTCGGCCTCCGGTATCATACCGAGGTCAGGAATCTCGACCTGCCACAGGTCGAGTGCCGTCCTCAGCCGATTCAGTGCGGACGCGTGCGTTGTATCGTGAACAAGATTGTTGATCTCGTGCGGATCTGACGCTGTGTCGAATAGCTCTTCGGCGGGTCGCGGCGCGACAAACCAGGCTGCCTGGGTTGAGTCAAGGGATCCGGCGTCGTAGAGCCGAAACATCTCGCGCATGGAAGCAATGTTCATCCGGTAGGCAAGCGGCAGGTACCGACTGCTTGTCGTGTCGTAGTGTCGGATGTACTTGTACCGTTCATCGCGTACAGCGCGCCGCGTGTCGACGACTTCATCGAGCCGGTCAGATGCGGCGAATATGACTTTCCGGTCTTGCGCCGAAGCATGATGGCCTTCGAACGCGTCGCCGTGTACGTGCGCAGGCGCCGGTTGGCCGGCAAGCGATAGCATCGTTGGCAGGAAGTCGACGAAACTCACCAATCGATCGTCGGTGTCGCCGGCACGCCAGCCATCCGGGAATCGAACAATCAAGGGTACACGAATTCCCGAGTCGTACAGCGCGCGCTTCTGTCGCGGCATGGGGCCGCCGTGATCCGAAAACCAGAATACAATGGTGCTGTCGAGCAGCCCCTCCTGTTCGAGTTCGTCCAGCCGTCGTCCTACCGCCGCGTCCATCTCCACGATGTTCGAGTACATGCGGCGCAGGTCAGACCGCGTTGCTTCGTTGTCGGCAAGATATGGTGGTACCGACACGGCAAGATTGGGATCAACGTGCAGCGAGTCCGTCGCTTTGTTCCAAAGACTCGACTCGTGTGTCACGTTGAAATTGAAGACCGAGAAGAACGGCTGCCCCGGCTTCCGGCCCGACCAATGCGCGCCCGCCCGATTTTCGTCCCAGGCAGTGACCGGCGCAACAAACTGATAATCCTGCTTGCGATTGTTTGTCGTGTAATATCCCGCGATGCGCAGGTACTCTGACAACATGCGCGCCTGCGGCGGCGGGATGGCTTCGTAAGCCTGTACGCCCGCAGGCATGGTTTCGGATGCGCGCGTTACCGCATCCGGGGTCGGACGCCCGGCCCACCATGGTCCAGTGCGCATGTGCTGCGCGCCAAAAGACGTGGGATACATACCCGTTGCAATTGCAGCGCGGCTTGGCGCGCAAACGCCGGAGGGTGAGAACACCTGCGTGTAGCGTACACCCTCGGCTGCGAGTCGCGACAACGCGGGGGTGACAATCGTCGAGTCCCCAAAGCTCGGGATTGTGGGACTCAGGTCTTCAGCGACAAGCCAGACTATGTTCGGGACAAAATCCCATGGCACATTCTTGCCGGCATCAAACGGCGCGGCAGCAGCCGCATCGGCTGTGTCATCTGGCTCGGATTCCGGCGCCTCGCTGTCACATCCGGCGGCAGCCGCGATAAGCAGGACCAGAAGAATGCTCGTCCGAAGGGCCATGTTTTTGTCGTGCAAGCTTCGCGGGATGTGGCGTGCAGTGCTACAGGTTCAGATAGGCCGGCCCGCCGAGTGATCGCACCTGGCGTGCAATCTCAGTAGCCCGCGAACGAACGTATGGCGACGCGTTGCCGGCCGACATGCGCTTGGGATTGGGCAGGACAGCGGCCAGCAGCGCAGCCTCGCCCGCACCAATCTCGGATACATCGCGGCGAAAATGAAAACGCGCCGCGTGTCCGGCACCGTAAACGCCGGGGCCGTACTCAACGACATTGAGGTAAAGTTCCAGAATCCGCCTTTTCGGAAGGAAGACCTCGAGCAGCACCGTGAACCACGCCTCGAGTCCTTTCCGGAAGACGCTCCGGCCAGGCCAGAGGTAGAGGTTCTTCGCGAGCTGCATCGTGATCGTGCTCGCGCCGCGCCGTCTTCCTGTGTCCTCGTTCATCGCGTCAGCAAGCGACTCCAGGTCAAATCCGTTGTGAAAGGGAAACTTCTGGTCCTCAGACGCAACGACGGCAATAGGCAGAGCGGACGACATCGACGACAGCGGCGTCCAGTGACGTCGCATCGTTGCCGCCTCAGCCGACTCGTCCTGTATGATAAATGATGTCGTTACCGGGTTAACCCACCGAAGGGGTGCGGTAAGCAGCACGCTTCCTGCGAGGAAGGCGGCGATCACACCGCCTGTCCATCGCGCAACGCGGCGAAGTACGCTGTGCTGCTCCGGAGTCACGGCTGTTTGTAAACGATGCCGTCCTTCATGACGAACGCAACAGACGATAACGTCGCGACGTCAGCAAGCGGGTTCGACGAAACGGCGACCAGGTCAGCCAGTTTTCCAGCCTCGACGGTGCCTATTTCGTCAAGCAAACCCATGAGATCGGCGGCAACGACCGTTGCCGAGCGAACGGCAGCAGCGGGTGTCATGCCATAGCTGACCATCCGCGCAAAGTCGATCGCGTTTTGCCCGTGAGGTAGTGCACCCGCATCGGTGCCGTAGGCGATCTTTACGCCTTTCTCGACGGCACGGCCAAAGACGCGTCGGTGTGAACCGGTTATCGCAGCCTGCCGCGGGGAAAGCGTTGCATCGGGGTCATCGGGGAAGTACACCGTAAGCGTGGGCACCCAGAACGTGCCCTTTTCAACCATCAGGTCCAGCGTGGTGTCATCGAGCAGCATGCCGTGTTCAATTGAGCGAACACCGGCTTCCACCGCCGCATGCGCGGCGTGTCCGCCATACGCATGTGCGGCGACGGGTGTGCCAAAGCGTGCAGCTTCGTCAACGACCAATCGGATATCCTCGTCATTGAACTGCGGCAGCGGCTCCATATTGTCGAGGTCGATGTGTCGGGTTGTGCCGGTAGCGTAGAGCTTGATCCAGTCAGCACCATTGCGGATCTGCAGTCGCAGTGTCTCAACAATTGCGGCAGGTGAATCAGCGAGCGCACCAAAGTGTGGCACATCAATGTGCGGTGCAAAGCCGTCATTGTTCATGTACCCGCCCGTGATGCTGATCGCGAGTGTTGCGACCTGCATTCGCGGCCCGGGAACGAGTCCGTCTTCAATGGCATCACGCAGAGCGACGTCGGCCCAGTCGGCGCCTTCTGAATCAACGTCGCGAATCGTCGTGAATCCGGCGTCGAGCGTTTCCCTTGCTGCAGCCACCGCCTCAATTGCGCGATACGGAATCGACTTGTACAGAATAGGATTGTACTGCGCGTACCCCGGCTGAATCGTGACGTGCGTGTGCGCATCAATCATACCCGGCATCAGGTAGTAGTCAGAAAGATCAATGACCGTCGCATCACGAGGAATCTGCACACGTGAACCAACCGATTCAATGCGGTTGCCTCGAATCAACACGACAGCGTCTTCGATCAACGACGACGTTTCGACATCAACGACGGCTTTTGTCCGAATGGCGGTCACGTCCTGTGCCACGGCACGCGGCATGCCCGCTGGTACCATGGCCGTCAGGAGAGAAAGAGCGAGGACGAGGCCCGGGGCGGATGTGTGTCGGCGGTGGGTTCTCATCGGCGGTACCTGCGGTTTGGTGCGTCGTCCGGTCGCTGACAGGGAGTGTTCGCTGGCGGACATGGCGAAACGGGCCGGATTGCCTTCGTCGGGTATCCTCTCGCGAGATGCCTGTAACCATTCGTCAGAACGCCCATACACTGACGTGGCACAAAACTGGCGACGATAAAATCTGGCTACGTCACGGAATGTAGCACGATTTACGTTCGTCTAGAAGCGAGAACGGCACACCGGCCCACGACTGACGGGTCATTGGTGCCGAGAAACCCGGAATCCCATGGCCAGACACCTTTTCCTCACACCTCCTGCATCGTCGCTGCGAACCGCATTGAAACACGTTACTGCCACATCGCCACGCTTGATCGGGGCGGCTATCGTTCTCGCACTGGTGTCAGTGGCTCCGGCAACTGGACAGGATGCGTCCAGTGGCATGGTCGCTGAGACCGGCTTTGCCGGATCCGTCATCTACGAGGAAACCGTCAAGTTCGATTTTGATTTGCCGCCTCAGATGCAGCGTTTCCGAGAACGACTCGACGACACGCGGTCAGCATCGGTTGTGCTGATTTTCAATGAGACCGCTTCGTTGTCGCAGCTCGCGCCCGAACCGGAGCAGCCTCAGGAGGAGCAGGAGGTTGGTGTTGGTCGGCGCAACCGCCGATTCCGGATGTTCGGTGATCGCGAGAACAACGCAACGTTTGTCAACTTCGATACAGAAGAAGCGATACAGCGCCGCGAGTTCCTGGATCGCACCTTCCTTGTCGAAGGCGCCCCGAAACCGGAATGGAAGCTTACCACCGACGTGAGTGAGTTTCTTGGATACATGTGCCATCGGGCCATCGCAACCGTTGACAGCGCACTCGTTGAGGCGTGGTTTACGACAGAGATTCCAGTTCCCGCCGGCCCCGATGATTACTTCGGGTTGCCTGGCCTCATTCTCGTCCTTACAACCGACGATGGCAATCGGTCGTACGTCGCTCGGGACGTTTCATTACGAGCGGTTGATCCCGAGATCATCGCCGCCCCGACCGAGGGGCGTCGCGTGACACGCGAAGAGTTCGACAAGATCGTCGACGAAAAGCGGAAAGAGATGGAGCAGCAGCGCCAGGGCAACCGGGGCCGCATGATCATCCGGCGCGGAGACGAATAGGTTCGATCGCGCGAACAGTTACGCCTGAATAAACAGCGTTTGCGGTTTCCCCCGCCGCATCATTCAAATACACAAGGCCGGACGCTACGGCAACGTCGTCCAGTCAGAGACATTGGCAAAGAAGACCCGGTATAGAAGACATTGAACAAGTCACTCACCCTCATCCTCGCGGCGCTTTTCCTGTGTGTCGCACGTGACGCGTCCGCTCAGCGATACGACGTAGTCGGCGTTGTCGTTGATACAACCGGCGCCGCGCTTCCTGGTGCAACCGTCGTTGCAATTACCGCTAGCGACTCGACGCTCGTGTCTTTTGGCACAACGCGCTCATCCGGCGAATTTCAGCTCAGGCGTGTGCCGTCGGGCGACTACGTGCTCCAGATTTCGTTTGTCGGATTCAGGACGTACTCCGAACCGTTTTCTGTCGCTGAGGCAAACGCCGACCTTGGCAAAGTGACCATGGCCGAGGAGGTTGCCGAACTTGGAGAGCTCGTGGTGACCGAGGAGCGGATTCCGATCGTCGTAAAAGCCGATACCGTTGTCTACGACGCGTCGGCGTTCAAAGTCCAGGCGTACGCCAATGTCGAAGAGCTGCTCAAGCGGCTTCCCGGCATTGAGGTCGGACGCGACGGGACCATTACCGCCCAGGGAGAACAGGTCCAGAAGGTCCTTGTCGACGGCAAAGAGTTTTTTGGCGACGATCCGAAGATCGCGACAAAGAATATCCAGGCGGCTGCGGTCGACAAGGTGGAGATCTTCGACAAGAAATCCGATATCGCCGAGTTTACCGGCGTTGATGACGGTGACGAAGAGAAGACCATCAACCTTCAGCTCAAAGACGACTTTCGGCGCGGATACTTTGGAAGTGTCAGTGGAGCGTACGGAGCTGATAACAGATTTGACGGGCGCGCAAACATCAACCGGTTCAGCCCGACGACGCAGCTTGCGTTCATCGGTAACGCGTCGAACGTCGCCGGCCAGGGCTTCTCGAGCGACGAGATCGTCGCGCTGGGTAATGCACGCGGTGGTGGCGGATTTGTAGTCTCGGGAGGCGGTGGCGGTCGCGGGCTGTCAACAACGGCATCCGGCGGACTCAACCTGAACCACGACTTCAAAGCGGAAACGTCCCTGCGAAGCAGCTACTTCCTGAACTACGCGGACAACCTCGTCGATTCGGATGTGCTGCAGCAGCAGCTCATTGGGAACTCGCTGGGTACCGTCACGACGCAG